>JAGGUQ010000013.1 GCA_021158435.1 bacterium | reverse complement strand
TAAAATTGAAGGATAAATTAAATGAGCGAAAAAGTTTTATTTTTTGTTATTTTGTCTTTTATTGGAGGCATTGCTATTGCCTCCTTTTTTAATGTTGGCTTGCCTTTGTTTATTTTGTTTTTTGTTTTGTTTATATTACTTTTAGTTTTTATTTATAAACCTAAGGAGAAAATAGGTTTAATTATATTTCTTTGTTTTTTGGGTTTTTTCTTGGGAGTTTTAAGGTATAAATCAAGTTTAAGTTTTTTAAATGATATATCAGTCCAGAAGTATGTTAATCAAGAGGTTGAATTAGAAGGGGTAGTGTCAACTGACCCAGAAATAAGACAGGATAAGGTTCTTTTAACTTTAGATAAGGTAAAAATTAATCAACAACCAATAAAAAGTAGAGTGTTAGTTTTTCTCCCTTTATACCCCCTGTACCATTATGGGGATGTTTTAAGAATAAAAGGCAAGCTTCATTATCCTGAAAAGTTTGAAGCTTTTGATTATCCAAGATATTTGTCTCGTTTTAAAATAGGCTTGATTTGTTTTTTCCCGGAAAAAATTGAAGTTATTGATTCAAATAAAGGCAATTTTATTCTTAAGCATATTTTTTTAATCAGGAGGCACTTTAGAAAAGTAATTTTAAGCTTTTTAACAGAGCCTCAGGCAAGTTTTCTTAGTGCTTTATTGTTGGGCTTAAAGCATGAGCCAGTTCCAGAAGTAAAACAATGGTTTTCTTATACAGGAACAAGCCATTTAATGGCGATTTCAGGCCTTCATATAAGTTTGATAATATATCTTTTAGCTTATATTTTGAACAATATTTTCTTAGTTTCCCGAAGAAAATTAATTTTCTTTATCCTGCCTTTAGGAACTATTTTTGTGTTTTTAGCTGGCGCCCCAGCTTCTGCTATAAGGGCCTTTTTGATGGGACTTGCTCTTGTTTTAGGAGATTGTCTTGGGAGAAAAGTTGATAGTTTCAAGCTTTTGATTTTTACTGCTTTTTTAATGCTTTTGTTTAATCCTTTGCTTTTATCTGCTGATATAGGATTTCAGTTATCCTTTTTAGCAATGTTGGGAATAATTATTTTTAAAGATTTTTTTCATTTTATTTTTCAGAAAATTCCCAATACAAAATTACATTTAAAGGATGTTTTATCTATAACTTTAAGCGCTCAAGTTTTTACTTTGCCTTTATCTTTGTATTATTTTGGGATTTTTCCTATTTTATCTCCAATAGTTAATCTCTTGGTTGTTCCAATTTTGCCTTTTGCTATAGGTTTTGGGCTGTTTTTTGTCTTAATGTCTTTTATCCCTTTTTTAAGTGGGATTCTTACTTGGCTTGTTTGGATTCCTTTAACTTATATTCTTTTTATTATTCGCTGGTTTGCTAATTTGCCAAAGGTGGAAATTAATTTTGTTAGTTTTTATCCAGTTATTATAATCTATTCACTTTTGGGATTAATTGTCTTTTTATGGAAAAGAAAAAGATCAAAATTCTCATTAAATTAGTTGGAGTTTTTATCATTTTGAACATTGTTTTAATAGTATTTTTTACTTTAATTCAAGAGAAAAAATTAAAAGTAGTTTTTCTTGACGTTGGCCAGGGAGATGCTTTTTTGGTCCAAACTCCTTCAGGTAAAAATATATTGATAGACGGGGGGCCAGATAGGAGCATTGTTTATAAACTATCAAAATATATATCTTCTAATAAGAAAAAAATAGACTTAATGATTTTAAGTCATCCGGACATAGATCATTTAACCGGCTTAATAGAAGTTTTAGAACGTTGCCAAGTTAAAACTATTATTTATAATGGAGTTAAAGACAACCATCCTTACTTTTATGAATGGTTAAGACAAGTTAAAGACAAGAATGTTCCTGTTTTAGTTGTTAATGGTAAGCAAACAATTGAGATTGAAGATGATGTTTATTTGGATTTTTTCTGGCCGGATCAAGAATGTCAGGGGCAAGATTTTGATGATGATAATTTTTACTCATTAGTTTTTAATTTAAGATTTAAGAATATAAAAGTTCTTTTTACAGGAGATATTACTAACAAGGTAGAAGAAGAGTTAATAGCCAGTCAAGCAAGTTTAGATAGTGATATTTTGAAAGTTTCCCATCATGGTTCTAAGTCTGCTACAAGTTTAGAGTTTTTAGATATAGTTACTCCTGATTATGCAATAATTTCTGTTGGGCAAGATAATCCTTTTGGCTTGCCAAGTTATAGAACTATTTTTAATTTAAAAACAAAAGGAATAAAAGTCTTGCGAACAGATAGAATAGGTGATATAATTTTAGAAAGTAATGGTGAGCATTATAATTTTTTCCAGTAGTTTTATGGCAAATATTCCTTTAAAAGAGCAAATTCCAGGAGGAAAAGGATTAATTGACAATCAGGCTCTTTTGCAAAGGGCTGGAGTTGCGTTAGGAATGAAGGTGGTTGATTTTGGTTGCGGGAGAAAAGGGCATTTTGCTTTACAGGCAGGAAAAATTGTTGGACCGCAAGGTATAGTTTATGCAGTTGATATTTTAAGGTCTGCCTTGGAAAGTTTAAAGACAAATGCTCAAATTTTTGGGTTAAGCAATATTAAACCAGTTTGGGCAGATTTAGAAATTATTGGTTCAACAAAAATTCCTCAAGGAAGTGTTGATTTTGTTATGATAAATAATCTTCTTTTTCAAGTAGAAAATAAAAAGGCAGTCTTAGAGCATGCTATTAAATTATTAAAGGATGGAGGAAAGCTTTTGATTACTGATTGGAAAAAACAAGATTCCCCTTTGGGCCCTCCCAAAGAACAAAGAATAGGACAAGAGCAAGTTAAAAATTTGGTTTTGCAAATAGGCTTAAAATTAAAGGATGAATGGGATGCTGGGCCTTATCATTGGGCATTAGTTTTTGAGAAATAAAAATGTGGATAACTTTTTTGTTGTTTTTGCTATACTAATAATTAAATAGAACTAGAAAAAATGAAAAAAGCAGAAAAGAACACAAACAAAGGCTTTACCCTAATTGAACTTTTAGTAGTTGTAGCTATTATTGCTGTTTTAGCTGCTATTTCTGTTGTTGCTTTAAACAATGCCCGAGCAAGAGCTAGAGATGCTAAAAG
>JAGGUQ010000011.1 GCA_021158435.1 bacterium | reverse complement strand
TTGCCAAGCTAAAGGAGAACAGATTATTACTGATTGCCAGTGGAAAGAATGTTATAAAAATGAGAATTATCAATGTAAATGCGTAGAGAATAAATGTCAGTGGGTGGAGATTTAAAACAAGGTTTTGTGGAGAGGTGCGAGAGTGGTTTAATCGGGCGGTCTTGAAAACCGTTGACCCGCAAGGGTCCGTGGGTTCGAATCCCACCCTCTCCGCCATTAATTTTTGGAAAAAGATATTCTCATATTTAGATAGGATGTGGAAGTTTAAATGGGAGCTCAAGCCTTAAAAATCTAAAACCCTTCTACCCCTTGAGAAATTATCTTCAAGGGGTCTTTTCTTCTTAGAAAGAAACAGTAGAAAAGATTTGTCTCAAGAGGGTGTTCTAAAAAGTTAACTTAATATTTTGTTTTTAAATAAGCAGAGAACTATAAAAGCTTGACAATATTTTTATTTTTAATAAACTAAAGGTACCAATTAGTTGATACCTTTAGTTTATAATCTATGAAAAAAAGAGATATTTTAGATATTTATCGTTCAAATAAAACTGTCTTTAGTTTTAAAGATTTATCTTTGATTTTAAACGAAACCAACAAGAATTATTTAAAAAAAACAATTTATCGCTACGTGAAAGCAGGAAAGTTATACAGATTGCGTAAAGGCATTTATGCTAAAGATAAAAGTTACAACAAGTTTGAATTGGCTACAAAAGTATATACTCCTTCTTATATAACCTTTGAAACCGTGCTCTCTAGGGCAGGAATTATTTTTCAGTACTATAGCCAAATTTTCGTGGCTTCTTATCTTTGTCGAGAAATAACAATTGACAATCAGGTTTATTCCTACAAAAAAATTAAAGACGATATTTTAACTAATTCTTGCGGAGTTGAGAACAAAGAAAATTACTCAATTGCTTCCCCTGAGAGGGCTTTTTTGGACACTTTGTATCTTTACAAAGATTATCATTTTGATGATATTTCTTCTCTTGATTGGGAAAAAGTTTACAAGATTTTACCAATTTATAGAGGAGGCAAAGCCTTAGAAAAAAGAGTAGAAAGATATTACTCTTTAAATAAGTCTCGCATGACTTAGTATAAATGAGTTTAGAATAGCATTTTTAGATTATCAAAATATGGCGCTTGATATAAGCAAACACAAAAACATTTTAATTAAAATCTTAAAAGATATTTATACCGAGCCATCCCTTGGTCCTATTTTAGGATTCAAAGGTGGCACAGCGGCTTATTTGTTTTATGGCCTTCCTCGCTTTTCGGTTGATTTAGATTTTGATTTACTCAATCCAGAAAAAGAAGATTTCGTTTTTGAGGAGATCAAAGAGATTTTGGAAGGTTATGGCAGTTTAAAAAAAGTAGATAAAAAAAGACACAATTTTTTTTATCTGCTCTCCTATACTGGCAAAACCGAGAAAGAGCAAAATATAAAAGTTGAAATAAACCGTCAGGAATTTGGTTCAAGATATGAAATTAAAAATTATCTTGGTATTTCTATGAAGGTGATGGTTAAAGAAGATATGTCAGCCCATAAATTAGTAGCAATGTATGAAAGATTAGGTAAAACAAATAGAGATGTCTTTGATGTGTGGTATTTTTTAAAAAATGATTGGCCTATAAACAAAGAGATTGTAGAGAAAAGGACTAAAATGGATTTCAAAAATTTCTTAAAAAAATGCCTGAATTTAGTGGAAAAAATAGATGAAAGGCATATTTTGGCTGGTATGGGAGAGCTTTTAGATGAAAAAACAAAAATCTGGGTAAAGAAAAACCTTAAAAAGGATCTGTTGTTTTTACTAAAACTAAAATTAGAAAATCCATGAAAAAATTCACCCTTCATGATTTACCAAGAGAAGAAAGGCCGCGAGAACGCCTCAAAAAAGTTGGAGTTGATAATTTATCTTTAGCCGAGCTTTTGGCTTTGGTAATTGAAAAGGGTAAAAAAGGAGAAAATGTTTTGACTATTGCCCAAAATTTAATTTCTCATTTTGGCAATTTAGAGAATATAAAAAAAGCATCAATTGAAGAGCTTCAACAGGTTAAAGGAATTGGTTTTGCTACTGCTTGTAAATTAAAGGCAGTTTTTAAATTAGGCGAGAAAGCGCAGGTGAGTTCAACAGAATACGGGCAAAAGATTGAATCTCCAAAAGATGTCTTTAGTCTTTTAAAAAATGATTTGGGGGACAAGAAAAAAGAACACTTTAAGATTTTATCTTTGGACTCCAGAAACAAACTAATCAGTATTGATGATGTTTCTATTGGCACAATAAACGCCAATCTTGTCCATCCAAGAGAAATTTTCAAAACTGCAATCCAACATTTAGCGGTCTCAATAATCCTTGCCCACAATCATCCCTCGGGCGACCCCGAACCCTCAGAAGATGATTTAGAAATCACAAAAAGAGTTGTAGAAGCAGGCAAAATTATAGGCATTGATGTTTTAGACCATATTATTATCACAAAAACCAAATTTTTTAGTTTCAAAGATGAAAAATTAATTTAACATTTGACATATCTTTTAATGTACGTTATTATGAACATATAAGGTTTAGGCAAATATTAAATTATAATGAAAATTAAACACTATGGCTAAAAAAATAAAAACAATTTTACCAGCAACTGAAGCAAGGAAAAACTTTTTTAAGATTATAAAAAAGATAGATAAACCAAATCAATCTTACACCATCACCCTTGACGGAAAGCCAAAGGCAGTAATTCTGTCTTTTGATGAATATGACAGTTGGCTGGAAACGCTTGAAATTTTAAACGACCCCAAGTTGATGGATGAAATTAAACAAGCCGAGAAAGATTTTGCCAAAGGAGAATATGTTCCTCTTGAGGAAGTGCTAAAAGAGGAAGGTTTTGTTTTGGCTGATAAACCGAGAAAGAAATATGAAATATCAAGTAATCTTAAGAAAAAAGGCTCGAAAAAACCTAAAAAGAATAGATAAAAGATACCGAGAGAGAATTTTAGTTGCCTTAGTGGAATTAGGCAAAAATCCTTATTTGGGCAAACCGCTAAATGGAGATTTAGAAGGAAAATTTTCGCTTCGCGTCTGGCCCTATAGAATTATTTACCAAGTTTACGAGAAAAAATTAGTAGTTTACATTATCTCTATCGCCCACCGCCAAGGAGTCTATAAATAAAAAATGAGAAATAATTTTTACAAATCACAAAAAGAAAAAATTATACTGCGAGAAAGCGACACCAGAATGATTATTGATAGAAAACTTCGGGAAGTTGGTTGGGATATTGAAGATAAAAATCAGGTTTCGACCGAAGAATTAACTAAAAGGGGAAGGGCTGATTATGTCTTGAAAGACAGTAGGGGTAGGCCAATAGCAGTGATAGAAGCCAAAAGATTCTCTATTGATCCCGAAATAGGTAAACAACAGGCTTTGGCTTACGCTAAAGATTTAGGTTGTCAATTTATTTTCTTTTCAAATGGCGAAGATATTTATTTTTGGGATCATAGAAATCGATCCGAGCAAAAAATTGCTACTTTCTTTTCTCAGAAAGATTTAGAAAAGCTTTTAATTTTACAAAAAATAAGAAAGCCCCTCTCTTCAATCCCTGTTCCTGAGGTTTATTTTAAAGGAGGAGAGAAAAGATCCCCCCGTCCTTATCAGAAGGAAGCAATGAGAGAAATGGATGAAGCTATTGAATCAGGGAAAAGAAAACTTCTTATTGTAATGGCAACTGGTTCAGGTAAAACCGATATGATTGCTCTTCAAATAAAAAGGATGTTTCAAGCAGGCTTAATTGAAAGAGTGTTATTTTTAGTAGACAGGATAGAATTAGGTAAACAAGCACAGGAGGCTTTTAATGATATTTTATCCGAATACCCCTCTGAGCTTCTCTATGGAGGCAAAAGAAAAAGAGAAAGTTCAATTATTATTGGCACTCTTCCAACAATTTATTCTCAACTTGGAAGATTTACCAGCGGCTATTTTGATTTAGTGATTTCAGATGAAGCACACCGTTCAATTTATTATGTTTATAAGTCAGTTTTAAATCATTTTGATGCTATCAAAATTGGTTTGACCGCTACCCCTTCAAGATTTATTGACCGCAACACTTACAAACTTTTTGATTGTTGGAATGAAAAGGAGCAAAGAGGTATTCCAACTTTTGTTTATGGCATCAGGAGAGGGATTAAAGAAGGTTATCTTGCCG
>JAGGUQ010000021.1 GCA_021158435.1 bacterium | reverse complement strand
TTTTATTAGTTCGGGGCGTGGCCTAGTGGTTTATGGCGCTTGCTTTGGGAGCAAGAGGTCCCGGGTTCGAATCCCGGCGCCCCGACCAGATATAGATTTATGGAGAAGGAATTTTTGATATAGAGAAATAAACCCAAAAACAGCCTGCTCTGGCAATTTGTTTTTAAATGGTTGGAAAAAAGAAATTTTAGATTTGATATAGTTTAGTAAGCTTGACTTCTTGTTAGGGATTGGTTCTTTATGAGTTGTAAAAAAGCAAAAAGATAAAGTTGTTTAGCTTCATAAAATTTATATATATCTATCAATATATAAGGCTCTTTTAAAAATAATATAAAAAGGAGGGGCGATTATGAAAAATAAAATTCAGATTAAACATTCACAAAATTTTTTGAAAAGCCCGAAACTGGTAGAGAAACTCGTAAGATTAGCGAAGATTAGATCTAATGATTTAGTTTATGAAATTGGTCCGGGGAAAGGGATAATTACTGACCAATTGCTAAGAACTGGCGCAAGAGTAGTTGCTATTGAAAAAGATGAAAGATTGTTTCAAAAAATTAAGCAGAAGTTTCAGAGGGATAGTCGGATTAAGATTTTTTACGGAGATTTTCTGAAGTGGAATTTGCCAAAAAGAGAGAGGTATAAAATTTTCTCCAATATCCCATTCAATCTTACTGCCCAGATAATAGGAAAGATAACTTCAGCAGTTAACCCGCCGGAAGAATCATATTTAATCATTCAAGAAGAAGCTGCTAAAAGGTTTGCTGGATTACCCTATAGCAAAGAGAAGCAATATTCTTTACTTTTGAAACCTTGGTTTGAAATGAGAATTCTTTATCGATTCAAGGCGACAGATTTTTATCCAGTCCCTAAGGTAAATATTGTTTTACTGAAAATTAGGAAGAGAGAGAAACCCTTAGTAGAAAAGAAAAATTCTCAACTCTATCGCGACTTTATTGTTTATGGATTTAATCATTGGAAGCCGAGCCTTAAAAAAGGATTAAAAAAGATTTTTTCTTATCAACAATTTTCCAGACTAGCCAGAGATTTGCGGTTTGATATAGCGGCTCAACCTACTGATTTGACGTTTGAACAATGGCTGGGATTATTTAAATACTTTTTAGTAAATATAGGAGAGAATAAAAAGTTTTTGGTTAAAGGAGCAGAACGTTGGCTTAGGAAACAACAATCTCGATTACAAAAAATCCATCGGACAAGATTATAAGAGCGTCTATTATTTTATAGACGCTCTTTTTTATTAATTTTAAGTTCTATAACAGGTTTAAATAATAAGATTTTTTAAATTGATACTTCAATTTCTTTATTGTCGCTCATAATTATCTTTTTAGCCCGCATAGCATATCCAATGTCTTCTAAAAATGGCTTTAAAAGACTTTGTTTGTTTTGTGGACATTTGATTTCTAGTAAGGAGATAGGGGCTCCAAATCTAATCTTTTTGATAGTTTTAGTTTTTCTCGCCTTAGAGATGACAATTAATGCCATTTCAGCACCATCCATTATTTTGGTATCAAGAGTTTTTGTGATACTTGTTGGCCATTTTGTGTTATGAATACTTTTGACCCTCTCATGTTTGAAAAAATATCCGCTTTCACTTTTTGAATCAATTGATTCATGAATATTTTCTCCTTTTTTGCCTTTTTTTATAATTTCAGCATGATACATTTCTTCTGTAATGTGGGGGGTGAAAGGAGATGCCATTTTTAAGACATTCAAAAAACTATGGTAAGCAGCATGTTGAGCAGAAATTTTTTTACCTTGTTTTTCTTTATTGTCGGGAGATATTGAGAGCCTCCCTTTGGCAACTTCTAAATAATTGTCACAAAATTCTCGCCAAAAGAAATCCTCAAATAACTGTCGAGCTTTTGAGTAATTGTATTTTTTGAAAGCCTCTGCCATTTTTTCAGCTGTTTCTAGAGATCTATGCAGAATCCATTTATCAAATGGCTCGAGGTTTTCTTCAGCCACTTGAATGCTCGGGTCAAAATCTTGTAATTTACTTAAAACAAGTCTACCTGCGTTGTAAATTTTTGTTACTAGTTTTTTCCCTTTCCTAACTTCTTTTTCATCAAAATAAGCGTCCTTTCCTAGTGCTGCCCCAAACATGGCATAGCGGAGAGCGTCTGCAGACTCCTTTGCGATTAGGTCTTCTGGCTTATATTTCCCACCTCCGGTCTTTTTGCTTAATTTTTCACCTTTTTTTAATAGAAGATGCCCAGATATCATTAGGTCTTTCCATGGAATTTTGTTATGTCTGTATAGACTCATTAATATCGAATAGGTAGCCCAAGTTCTTATTATATCATGCCCCATTGGCCTCATAGACATCGGATACATTTTACCCCTTAATGGTCCGTTTAAAGGGTTATTATTATTTATGTCGGGCGTTAGCGCTGAAGTAAACCAAGTGTCTAAAACGCTTTTTTCTGGGACTAATTTACCATTTTTGCAGTAAGGGCATCTTTCCTCTGTTTGTGTCCTAGGATCTATAGGAAAGTTGTCTTCTTCGGGGATTACAACTTTTTGGCAAGTATCACAAGTGAAAACCGGAATTGGGATTCCATAGAATCTTTCTCTGGAAATACACCAATCCCATTTTAAACCAGATATCCAGTTTTCATATCTTTTCTTCATATAAGGAGGATACCAATTGATTTTATTCCCAGCCTTTAAAAGGGCATCTTTCATATCAAGTATTTTTATAAACCACTGGGTGGTTGGCAAAAATTCGACAGGCGTACCACATCTTTCATGGACGCCTATGCTGTGTTTAATTTTTTCTTCTTTCTTTACAAACCCGCTTTTTCTGAGTTTTTCAATGATTATTTTTCTTGCAACGTCAGGCGTTTTTCCATTGAGCTCTGGCATTTCATCCACATTTTGTAATTTTCCATCCTTACTTAGAATGATTCTTTCTTGTAGCCCGTGGGTTTTAGTCCAATATATATCGGTTTCATCGCCGTAAGTACAGCACATTACTGCACCACTACCTTTTTCTATTTTGGCCTTTTCATCTGATAAAACCGTTACCTCATGTCCCAAGGGGGTTTTAACTTTTTTTCCAATAAATTGTTTATACCTTTCGTCTTTTGGATTTACAAATACAGCCACACAAGCAGGGAGCAACTCTGGTCTAGTGGTGGAGATTATTAAGTCTTTTCCGTCTTCAGTTTTAAATAGGAGGTCGAAAAAAATAGATTCTTGTATTTTGTCTTCTTTTTCAGCTTGAGCAAAGGATGTTTGGCATTCAGTGCAGTATAAAGCAGGGGCGTCTTTTTTGTAAATGACCCCCTTTTCATAAAGTTCTTTAAATACCGACTGTGCTAATTTCTGTACTTCTGGAGAAATGGTAGAATATTCAAGTCGCCAGTCCGCACTTAAACCAATTGATTTCCAAAGCTCTTTGTAGATTTTCTTATATTTTTCAGTAATACGTAGACAGGTTTTTATAAAATCTTTAAGGTTCGCATCTTTTCCCCTTACCCCTGATTCCTTTTCAGCTAATCTTTCTGTAGGCAAACCATTGTTATCAAACCCCTGTGGATATCTTACATTATATCCTTCCATTCTTTTGAAGCGAGCTATAACTTCTGCTTGAGTGTATGAGAAGATATGCCCTAAGTGTAGTGCTCCTGAAATTGTGGGAGGTGGCGTGTCTATAACATAAAGAGGCCCTGGATGCTCCGGATTAAATTCATAAACTCTTTCTCTTTCCCAAAAGTTTTGCCAATACTTTTCCTTCTCAGGATTATATCTTTCTTTTGTTTCAATCCTTTTTTGTTCTAAATGTTCCTTTGTGTTTTTTGTTTTTTTCTTTAACATAGATTAAAGTAGATTCTGAATCTTTGCGATTATTTTTAATATTTGAGATGTATTTTCATTTTTTCACTTTCTCTTCTCGATTTTAATATATTCTTGACCATCTGTAAAACAAAAGGCAAGTTTTAAATATTCTTAAAACATATGTGATTTCTGCACAAGTTTTCCTTTCTCCCTAGAATTAATCCAAGGTAACTGCTATAAGCGAGGTGACATTTGTTTTACTCAATTTTATTGTAATAATAATCCTATTAAGGTAAATTATCAAAAACAAACATTGAAAATTTTATTATTTTCTAATAAAATATATGAAGATATTCTAGCAAATGGAATCTAACTTATCTACCTTTAAATTTAAAGTTTATTCTTAATTAACAGCTTTATGCGAGTTAAAAACAACAAACTTTATTTTTCAGGAATAAAAGCAGAGGAGTTGGCAAAAAGGTATAAAACTCCTTTGTATGTATATGAGGAGAGAGTTTTAGAAGAAAAAAGCAAGGAATTATTGGAAAACATTCCTTATGATAAATTAAAAATATTTTATGCTTGTAAAGCAAATACAAATTTAGAGATTTTAAAGTTTTTTAGGAGGCAGGGATTAGGATTAGAAACAGTTAGCCAAGGAGAGGTTTTGGCAGGATTTAAAGCAGGGTTTAAAGCAGAAGATATAATTTATACTTGTGATAATATTTTAGAAGATGAATTAAAGTTCCTGATTAGGAATAAAATTAGGATAAACATTGATTCTTTGTCTCAACTAGAAGAATATGGAAAAATTAATTATGGAGGAGAAGTTGGTTTAAGAATTAATCAAGGCATTGGAGCAGGTCATCATAGTCATTGTATTACTGGTGGTCCTGATTCTAAATTTGGCATTTATTTTTCTCAATTAAAATCAGCTAAGCGTTTGGCTAAGAAGTATAATTTGAAAATAGTGGGAGTTCATCAACATATAGGTTCAGGAATTTTAGATGAAAGTATATTTTTAAAGGCAATGAAAGCTCTTTTAAAAACAGCTAAAGAATTTAAAGATTTGGAATATATTGATTTTGGCGGAGGATTTGGTGTTCCTTATTCCCCAAAAGAAAAGCCTTTAAATCTTAAAACTTTAGGGAAGAAAATATCTTCTGTTTTTGAAGATTTTTGTCAAGATTACGGGAAGAGGTTATGGATGTGCTTTGAGCCAGGAAGGTTTTTAGTTGCTCAAGCGGGAACACTACTTGTTCAAGTAGTAGAAATTAAAAAAACTCCTTTTAAAACATTTGTTGGAGTTAACTCAGGCTTTAATCATTTAGTCCGGCCAGTAATGTATGGCGCTTATCATTGTATTTTAAATGCTAGTTGTATAAAGGGGCCAAAGCAAGTTGTTAGTGTTGCTGGAAATATTTGTGAATCAGGAGATTTGTTTGCTAAAGACAGAAAAATAGTAAAAGCAAAAAAAGGAGATATTTTGGCTATTTTAGATGCTGGAGCTTATGGCTTTGTTCAAAGTTCAAATTTTAATTCCAGACCAAAGCCAGCTGAGATAATGGTTAAGAAGAATGGCAAAGTAAGGATAATCAGAAAGAGACAGACCTGGGAACAATCATTGGCTTAGCAAAAGAAGGTTAATTTAAGAAAAAAGAATCAAGTGTTTAAGAACTTGATTCTTTATTTTTGTTTTTATAGCTTGATGCAAAGAAAGCAAGAAAGAAAAGCACAATTATGATTATGCCAAAAATAAAAACAAGAGTGATAAGAGGTGTCTTTTGGCTGTCTGTACTTTTTTGATGAGCAGGTTGTTCTTTAAGAATTTGTTCAGGGGAAGGACAGCCAAAAGAAATGCATTTTTTTATTAGATTTTCAATTTTTCTTCCAGTTGTTTCATCATTATCAAAGCCAGTGACTACTTGTTCCCCAATAAAAGTGGTTGGTATCCCTTGGACTGGAATATTGTAAGCTTGAGCTGTTTGTCTAAATAATTCCAAGCTTAAAGCATTAGAATAAATTTCGAAACTTTTTATTTCTAATTCAGGATATTTTTCTCCAAGTTTTTCTAGGAAAATTTTTTCTTTGGCACAATGAGGGCATTCTTGCCCCCAGAAGAAGTAAATTGTTGTTTTTTGTCCAGCTAATGTCTTTGAAAGAGGGATAAATGTAATTATAGCTGTTATAAAAAGAAGAAAGGTTTTTAAAGTTAGTTTTTTCATTTTTATTAAATTGATTTTTAAAATTATTTTGACTAAAACGGATTTTTAACTATTCTTAGAATTAGAATAAGTAATTGAATTATATTTTAAATTAAACTAGGGTCAAGAAAATGAATGCTAGGTGGGTAATAGACAAAATTAAAAAAAGTGGGCTTAAAGGAAGGGGTGGAGCTGAATTTCCAACAGGTTTGAAATGGGAAATGGTTAAAAAAGCAAAGGCAAAAAAGAAGTACATTGTTTGTAATGCTTCTGAGGGTGAACCAGGAGTTTTTAAAGATGGCTTTATTTTAGAAAATTACCCAGAAGTAGTTGTTCAAGGAATAAAAATAGCTTTAAAAACTATAAAAAACAGTTCTGCTTTTATTTACCTTCGGGAGGATTATTACAAGAAGTTTGGGGAAAAGTTGAGAACTTTAATAAAAAAAGAGCCCATTTATCTTTTTAAAAAGCCCCCTTTTTACTTAGCTGGAGAAGAAACAGCTCTTTTGGAAGTAATAGAAGGCAGAAGGCCAGAGCCAAGAATAAAACCTCCTTTTCCAGTAGAAAAGGGTTTGTGGGGTTATCCAACTTTAATTAATAATGTTGAAACTTTTTATTATGTAGCAAAAATTATTCAAGGAGAATATAGGAAGACAAGATTTTATTCAGTAAGTGGAGATGTAAAGAATAAGGGAGTTTATGAAATGCCAATCAATTATTCTATTTTAAGAATTTTAAAAGAAACAAATAATCTCCCAGAATTTGATTTTTTTGTTCAGGCTGGAGGGAGAATAACAGGAGAAATAATTACTCCTGACAAACTAAAGAAAAAAGTTAAAGGGCAAGGAGCAATTATTGTTTTTAACAGAAGTAAAACAGATATTTTTTTGTTAATGGAAAATTGGGTGGATTTTCTTTTGAGGGAAAATTGTGATAAATGTACACCTTGTCGAGAAGGGGTTTTCCGATTAGCTGAAATGGTAAAGCAAAGAAAAATAGATTTAAAAACTTTGAATGATTTATTGTTTGTTTTAAGACAAACAAGTTTTTGTGGTTTAGGCAAAGGGGTAGCACTCCCTTTTTTTAGTTTAATAAAAAATTTGGGAGTAAAGGAGATAAAATGAAGCCTAAAAGAAAAACAATTGAGTTGTTTATTGATGGTAAAAAGGTAAAAGGGTTTGAGAACCAAACAATTCTTGAAGTTGCTTTAAAAAGCAATATTGAAATTCCGGCTCTTTGTTATCATTCTGATTTAAAAATTAAAGGTAATTGTCGTTTGTGTGTTGTTGAAATAAAAGGAAGAAAGGGTCTGTTTCCAGCTTGTTCTACTTTAATTGAGCCAAAAATGGAAGTTATTACTGATTCAAAATTAATAAGAAGGGCAAGAAGAATTAATTTAGAGCTGATTTTTGCTCAACATTGTGAAGAATGCAATGATTGTATTTGGAGTTTTAATTGTCAGCTTTTGAAATTAGCAAAAAAATATAGATTAAATATTAGTCGTTTTCCAGACAGAAAAAAGGAATATCCAGTGTATCAATTCGGGCCTAGTTTAATTTTTGATAGTTCAAAGTGCGTTGACTGCCGGAATTGCGTTGAAGTTTGTAAAAAACAAGGAGTTGGATTTTTGAAAATAAAGCAAAAAGGCCATCTTTTTCAGATTGTTCCAGACGAGACAAAAGAATGCGTTTATTGCGGGCAATGTATTGTTCATTGTCCAGTTGGAGCATTTGAGGCGGTTGGAGAATTTGAAGATGTAGAAAAGCCGCTTTCTCAAAAAGACAAAATAGTAATTTTTCAATTTGCTCCTTCTATTAGAACAAGCATTGGTGAAGAATTTGGCCTGCCTTATGGAACAGTTGTAACTGGGAAATTAATTGCTGGATTAAAAAAAATAGGAGCAGACAAAGTTTTTGATGTAAGTGTTGGCGCAGATTTTACAACATTTGAAGAAGCAAAAGAATTTATTAAAAGATTAAAACAAAACAAGCATTTGCCAATGTTTACTTCTTGTTGTCCTTCTTGGGTTAGATTTGTTGAAGTTTATGCCCCGGATTTTGTTCCTTTTTTAACGTCAGTTCGCTCTCCTCATATTATTTTAGGGGGTTTGATAAAAACTTTTTGGGCAGAAAAACAAGGGCTTGATCCAAAGAAAATTGTGGTTGTTTCAATAATGCCTTGTGTTGCTAAAAAATATGAAATTCAAAGAAAAGAATTATTTTTAAATGGTTTAAAACCAGTAGACTATGTTTTAACAACAAGAGAGCTTGCTTATCTTTTTTTGAAAAAAGGAATTAATTTAAAAAAAATTAAGCCAGAAAAACCTGATGATCCTTTGGGCTTGCCAACAGGAGCAGGGGTTATTTATGGAGCAAGTGGAGGCGTTATGGAATCAGCTCTAAGAACTGCTTTTTATTTTTTGAAGGTTAAACAAAAACTAGAGAGAATAGAATTTAAAAAAGTTAGAGGAATGCAAGGAATGAAACAGGCAGTAATTGATTTTAATGGAAAGAAGATAAAAGTAGCTGTAGTTAATGGTTTAGGTAATGCTAAAGAACTTTTAGAAAAAATTAGAAATAAGCCTGATTTGTATGATTATGTTGAAGTAATGGCTTGTTTTGGGGGTTGTATTGGTGGAGGAGGCCAGCCAGTACCAACAGACAAGTTTATTCGAGAAAAAAGAGCTAAAGCACTTTATCGTATTGATAAAGGAAAAAAGATAAGATTAGCCCATAAAAATCCAATAGTTTTAGAAGTTTATAAGAAATTCTTTAAAGATAAACAAAAGGTCCATTTTATTGCTCATACCAGATATTTTCCTTTGAAAAAGAAGAAAAATGAACAAAGCGAAAGAGTTAGTTCTAAATAAAAACGCCTTTTTATTTGTGAGCAGATTTGTTTTTTTAGTTGGTTTAGCAACAATTGTGCCTTTGTTTCATCAGCAATTTATTACTGGCCCAATTGTTAATGCAGTTTTGTTTATTTCAACTATAGTTTTGGGAGTAGATTTTGCTATTTTAATTGGTTTAATCCCAAGTGTTATTGCTTTAGGAGTAGGGCTTTTACCAGCTGTTTTAGCTCCAATGGTTCCTTTTATTATGATTAGTAATACTCTTTTGGTTGTTTGTTTTGCTTATTTAAGGAAGAAAAATTATTGGCTAGGAGTTGTTGTTTCAAGTTTTTTAAAGTTTATTTTTTTGTTTAGCACAAGTTCAGTTGTAATTAACTTAATTTTTAAAAAAGAAGTAGCTGAGCAAGTGTCTTTAATGATGAGTTGGCCTCAATTATTTACTGCTTTAGCAGGAGGAATATTAGCTTATCCTGTTTTAAGGGTTTTAGGAGGTTTTAAGAACAAATAGCATTAATAAAAACAGATAAGATTGAAAAAAATGTAGAAGTTGTTAGAATAAACTTATGGCAAAACAAAGATTATTATCAGGAGTAAAACCAACTGGAAAAATCCATATTGGCAATTATTTTGGGGCAGTAAAGCAATTTGTTGATTTTCAGGACAAATACGAGTGTTTTATTTTTATTGCTGATTATCATGCTTTAAATCAAATCCAGGATCCTCAGAAGTTAAAAGAAGATATTATAGAAGTGGCAAAAACTTATTTGTCTATTGGTTTAGACCCTAAAAAGGTTGTTTTATTTAAGCAGTCAGATGTGCCTTTAGTTACTGAATTAGCCTGGATTTTTAATTGCTTAACTCCAATTGGAGAATTAAAAAGAGCTCATGCTTACAAAGCTGCAATAGCAAAGAATAAACCAGTTAATATGGGTTTGTTTTGCTATCCAGTTTTAATGGCAGCAGATATTTTGATTTATCAAGCTGATATAGTTCCTGTTGGTGAAGATCAAACTCAACATATAGAGATTACCAGAGATATAGCTAAAAAGTTTAATCGCGTTTTTGGAGAAACATTTAAAATTCCCCGTGCATATATCCCTCCTGAAGTTCCATTGCTTGTTGGTTTAGATGGAAGAAAAATGAGCAAGAGTTATAACAATAGCATTGATTTATTTGACAGCCCAGAACAAATTAGAAAAAAAGTAATGTCAATTGTTACAGATTCCCGCTCTCCTGATGAGCCAAAAGATCCAGAAACATGTAATATTTTTGCTTTTCATAAATTGTTTAGCCAAAAAGATTTAGATGCAATTGCTCAAAGATACAGGCAAGGGAAGATTTCCTATAAGGAATCTAAAGAAATATTAATTGAGAACATGAATAAATACTTAGAACCTTTTAGAAAAAGAAGAAAAGAATTGGATGAGAATCCTGATATAGTTAAAAAGATTTTGGAAAAAGGGAAACAAAGAGCTTTAGAAGTAGCTAGCCAAACGCTAAATTTAGTTAAGAAAAAAATAGGCGTTTTATTGGATTAAGGAGGAGTGTGGCGAATGGTAAGCCAGCGGTTTGCTAAACCGTAGCCGTGTAAAAAGCGGCTTGCGGGTTCGAGTCCCGCCTCCTCCGCCAGTCAAAGTTT
>JAGGUQ010000023.1 GCA_021158435.1 bacterium | reverse complement strand
GCTTTAGATTCAGTTAATCAAAGATTATTTGTGGTTAATGGAGAAGGTGCAAACAGAGTGATGGTTTTTGATGTTTCAGAAATAACAAATGGAGAGCCAGCAATTAATGTCATTGGCCAGCCTGGTTTTACTACTGGTGCAACAGGAACAAATGAGAATAGTTTAAATACTCCTTATGGAGTAGAGTACGATGCTGCTAACCAAAGATTATTTGTAACTGATACTAATAATAACCGGGTTTTAGTTTTTGATTTATCAAATGGCATTACAAATGGAATGGAGGCTAGTTTTGTTTTAGGGCAGATTAATTTTACTTCTAATACAGCAGCAACAAGTCAGACTGGGTTAAATGAACCTCGAGGCATAGCTTATAATCCTTATACTGAAGAGTTGTATGTTGGAGATTATGGAAATAGCAGGATAGTTGTTTTTGATTTATCAAATGGCATTACAAATGGAATGAATGCCAGTTTTTTGTTAGGACATACAACTAGAGGAGGTAAGCCTGTTTGGAATTTTGCGGAAGCAAATCAAATGGGTTCTCCAATAGATGATACAGGTCTTAATATGCCTGATGATGTTTTTCTGGATAGAGTTAATCATAGATTGTTTGTAACTGATGAAAATAATAATCGTATTTTAATTTATAACTTGGATGAAAATAATAATTTAATTGACCATTATGCTGATTATGTTTTAGGCCAGCCTGATTTTTTGAGTGGTGATATTGGCGAAGGTAAGGCAGGTTTTGAATATCCTCATAATGTAGCACTTGATTCATCAAGAAATTATTTATTTGTTTCAGATGCTTATAATAACCGAGTTTTAGTTTTTGATTTATCAAATGGCATTACAAATGGAATGAATGCTAGTTTTGTTTTGGGGCAGATTAATTTTACTATTTACAATGCAACAACAACAGCTTCAGGCTTGAATGGTCCAAGAGGTTTGGCTTTTGATTCAAATAGCCAGCGTTTATTTGTTGCTGATAAAAAGAACAACAGAGTAATGGTTTTTGATGTTTCAGAAATAACAAATGGAGAGCCGGCAATTAATGTCATTGGCCAGCCTGATTTTACTACTGGTACAGCAGGAACAAATGAAAATAGTTTAAATACACCTTATGATTTAGCTTTAGATGAAGATTCTCAGAGATTATTTGTTGCTGATAAAGAGAACAACAGAGTAATGGTTTTTGATGTTTCAGAAATAACAGACGGAGAGCCAGCAATTAATGTCATTGGCCAACCTGATTTTACTAGTAAAATTAACAAAAAAGGAGGGCCGTTAGCCCAAGATGTTCTTTTAAAACCTAGAGGTGTAGCTTATGATTCTGTAAATAACTGGCTTTTTGTTGTTGAATATACTGGGCAAAGAGTTACAGTTTTTGATGTTTCAGAAATAACAAATGGGGAACCAGCAATTAATGTCTTAGGGCAAGAGAATTTTAGTGAAGGATATCTTGATGAAAATGGAGGCATTCAGCCACCAGTTACTCAAAGCAGTTTTTGGTTTCCTGAAATACCAGAAATAGACGAGGTAAATAGGAAGTTATATATAAGTGATATGGATAATCAAAGGATATTGATTTTCCAGCTACCAAGAATCACTACAGAATCTTTGCCTAGTGCTTCAGTTGGTACTGAGTACAATCAATTAGTTCAAGTAACTGGAGGCGAGCCTCCTTATGTTTGTTTTTTGTCTAGTGGAACTTTGCCCCCAGGAATAACTTTAAATGAAAATTGTACTTTAACAGGTTTGCCTAGTTCAGCTGGAAATTATACTTTTACAATCAAAGTAGAAGATAGTGCTATTACTGATCCAGACAAAGGAGGATTTTGGCATAAAAAACAATTTTCTTTAAATGTTGAGTCAGCAACCCCTCATATTACTAATGTAGTAGTAACTACCCGGGCAATTGAAATTACTTTTGATAAACCAGTAGTTAATGAACCATTAGATTCTTTTGCTGAAATAGGGGAAGAAACTTATAGCGCTGCTGATTTAAGGAATTATATTTTTAAAACAGGCAATCCTTTGACTGTTCGCAACTTAAGCCGTTTTGCCCCTTATAATATGATAACTGAGTATGATAGCAATACTAATATAATGAGAATATACGGACTTGAATCTTTAGGTTTAAGCGAAGGAGATAATTGGCAATTAGAAGTGGAAGCAAATAAAATTAAGCATCTTACTCAAAATGAGTATGTACCTAGTTGTCAGTTTAGCGGGCAAATTGTTTCTCCTGAAAATGACCCAAGATTAGATTATATTATTAGTAATGAAGAGGATTCTTCTTGCTATTCTTATCCTTGTTCAGTAAATTCTAATGAGCAAGTAATTATTTCTGGAAATAATTTTAGCGAAGATGTCATTGTTATTTGGGGTGATTCAGTGACCCAAACCAGCAGTGATTTTATTAGTTTAAATAATAATCAAATTATTACGCAGGTGCCAGAATCTTTGGCTGGCACTGGTTTAGTTGATGTTTATTTAAAAAACACAAACAATAATAGAATTTCTCAACGCAGAAAGTTTATTCTTGGAGGAGAAAATAAAGGAATAGTTGTTGGCAGGTTAGTTTTATCTGATGGAGTTACTTCTGTAGATAAAGCTCCAGTTATTATTGAACCAGTTTATTTTGGAGGAATGGGAAGTGAAACTTATTCTCAAGCTAATGGCAAGTTTGCTTTAGGGATAGATTCTTCTGATACTTATAAAGTTAAATTTGTTACACCAGCGAACATCCAAGAGGCAGCTCCATCAGAAGTGAGTAAAGTTTCAGTAAATTTAGGAGATGTAGTTAATTTAGGAACAAAGCAATTTAAGACGGCAACTATTTCTGGCTATGTTAAAGCGCCAGCTGAACAAGGAAGTGGTGTTTTAGAGGGAGCAATAGTTAGAGTTTATAAATATGATTGGTCAATAGAGCAAAAAGCAATAACTGGAAAAGATGGTTCATTTAGAATTTATGTTGATAACAGTGGAACAAGTTCGATTACTTTAGGAATTGAAGCAGAACCGTCGGATTATCATAATTATGTTTTGAATTATAAACCAAGTGTTTCTGGTGGTTATGATCAAGTTCTTGATCCAGGGGAAATAAAAACAGATATTAATATCTATTTGACTCAAATAAATGTAACTGGAACAATAAAAACTCCACCTGGTAATGAGACAGAGAGTAATCCTTATCCTGATACTGTAGTGCCTTATGCTAATGTATGTTTACATACACAAGATTGGAGCTATGAACAGTGGACTCAAACAGATGAGAATGGCATATTTTACTTTGGAGGAGCACCTCAAGGAGAAAACTATATTTTAGAAATTGAGCCTCCATATAGTGGTGAGTTTTCAAGTTATGCTCGAACAAGAATTAGTGGATTGAAAATAGGACCTGAAGCTAATGGTTATAACAGCGAAACAAAAATTACTAATTTTAATTATGATGATCAGGCTCAGAATCAAGCGCTAAGGATTTCAATTCCTAATGTTTTTGGGAGGGTTTTAGCTGGTGGGTCTCCTGTTCCTAATGCTTGGGTTAGTCTTTACAGAGAGTCTTTGCGTTATGAAACCTCTACAGATGAGAATGGAAAATTTAGATTTGGCGGGGTAGGCATTGGGAAATATACATTAGAGGTTGATCCAGGAGAAAATTCTTCTTATTCAAGATATCAAGGAGAAGTGGAAATTTCTTCAGAGACAGAAAATATTTTAGAAGATATTTCTTTATCAGAACCCAATGTAAAAGGTTATGTTTTTGGTCCTTCTGGAAGTGAAGGTCAAAGTAATGTTTGGGTTGAAATTTGCCCCAGTCAAAATCCAGGAATATGTTACGGTGATAATACGAATAATAATGGTTATTTCGCAATCGGCATTGTCCCTGATGGGACTTGGAGGGTTAGTCTTTATGTTGATTCTTGGAGTAGCGTTTTTACTGCACCAGCTAACAAGACTTTGGTTATTAGCAATGGTATACCAGTAAGTTTGGATGGTACCCCTGTTTCAGGAGATATTGTTCTTCGTTTAGTTGACCCTTCAGAAGGAGGGTTAAAAGGAAAGGTTTGTGCTCCTGGAGATTCGTTGGATTGTGAGCATCCTCAGGCAAATGTTGGCGTAAATTTAAGACCATTAAATAGTACAACTGATTTTAGATGGAGTCAGACAAATGAGTCAGGAGAATTTGCTTTTGGAGAAGTTTTATCAGGGGTATATGAGATTGAAATAGACCCTTGGGGGTCTAGTGATTATGCTAGAAAAACCTATCAGATTACAATAAACAGTGACAATTCAGTGCTTGTTGATGAAACCAATTTTGAAAATAGAAATATTGTTTTATTTTTAAGTTCGCCAAATATCATTGGTCATATTTATAGTCCTGTATTAGAGGCAGGACAAGACAGTTTAGTTAATCCCAATCCAAATCAACCTATCCAAAGAGGTTGGGTTAATCTTTTTAAGGAAGGAGGGGTAGAAGCAGGTAATAAATGGTATGGAGCAAGCACAGATGATAATGGTAGGTTTGTTTTTGGGGGAGTTAAGGCAGGAACAAATTATATTTTGGAAGTTGAACCAGGATGGGGAAGTGTTTATTCAAGGAAAACATATACAGGAATTACTTTGACTGACCTAGATAATGATGGTCTAGCGGATGAGTGTAGCTATAATGGAAGCAATGATAGTGACCCCACTGATGGGATATGTGATTTAGATTCTTTGTTGGGTACTTCTACTAACTTACCTGACCCAACAAAAGCTTTAAGAGTGAGTATTCCTGTTTTAAGAGGACAGATTGTTAGCCCTGATGATAAGCCAATAAGTAATTGTTGGGTAATGGTTTATGATCAATCATGGACAAACCAAGCAGGTTCAAATACAGATGAAAATGGTTATTTTAGAATAGGTGGTTTGCCTGACGGGACATACCAAATTGAAATTAATATGCCCTGGGGCACAGAACAAGCTTATGCAGCGCCATCAGGGCTAAGTGTTAAAATCCAGAATGGAGTGGGGAACATCTTAAAAGATGGTTCTGTTTTGACAAATAATAAAATAACTTTAACTACTCCCCTAAAAACACTTATTGGATATGTTTATAAAGATGTGAATGATAATAATAGCTTTGATAGCGGGATAGATACGCCTGTTTTTGGAGCCAAAGTTTATGCTAATCATGATATGGGTGGAGGATTTTTTGAAACAACAACTGATGAGAATGGTAAATATGTCTTAAAGTTATCAAGTGGTTCATGGTGGGTTAATGTTAGTCCTGATTGGAGTAATGTTAACCCAGATTGGGTTTATACTTTTCCTCCAAGCAAGATTAATTTTGCTTCTAATTCTAACAAAGAATGTAAAGGCTCGGTAGATGATTGTGCGTTGGAAGACAACACAGCAACAGTGGTTGGTTCTGGTTTAGATTTTAAAGTAGAAGAAACAGATGCAATAATAACTGGTTATGTTAAATTGCCTGATGGAACTGCTGTAGCTAATGCTTGGGTTCAAGCTAATAGAGGGCATATGCCTGGTAATGGAGATGAAACAGATTCTAACGGGAAATTTTTGATTAAGGTTCCTGCTGGAAATTATGAAGTGACTGTTAGTGCAATGACTGCTGATTATGGGGCCCCTAATTTAGTTAAAGTGAAAGCATTAAGCGGCCAGACAACTAATATTGGCACATTATATCTTAAATCCAGATCTGCCCATATTAGAGGATCTGTTACTGATAGTACAGGGAATGCCATAGGTGGAGTGATGATTAATGCTTGGCAAATTGATGGACCTGGTTGGGCAAATACTTTTACTGACTCTCAAACAGGAGCTTATGATTTGTTAGTTAATCAGGGGACTTGGGGAATAATGGTGACGCCAATGAGCGATAAATATGTATACCAAGGAGGACCTCTGGAGATAAGTGTAAAGAAAAACGAAATATCTACAAATAATAATTTTGTACTGCAAATTGCGGATACTACTTTAAAGGTTAGTGTGGTAAATTCACAAGGCGAGAGAGTAGAAGATTTCTGGGGAGCAGTCTGGGTTAAGGATAATTCAGCTAATAATATGATAGATTTTGGCAAGCCAATGGAGGATATGATGATAAAAGGGGGTCTTATGGATGAGGGTGGTGAAATGAGTGATGTGTTTGGAGGTGGTATGAGAAAAGAGGGTTTTCAAGGCGGAGTTTTAATTAATGGTTATACAGAGATTAAGATTCCAGGAGGAACAGAAAGCTCTCCTCGTGAATATGAGATTGGCTTGAATTGTCCCCCAGGATCTTCTTATACTTTAAAACAAACCAAAGTTATTCAGGTTGTTAGTGGTAATGATCAGGAAGTGGAATTAGTAGTTGATGAAAACAATGCAACTGTTCAGGGATATTTATATGTGGATAAGAATAATAATAACTCTTATGATTCTGGCGAAGAAGTCTCAGGTATAAGTGCGTTTATTAATGCTCACCGTTCGAATGGAGCATGGCAAATGACAGAATCAAATTCTGATGGTTTTTATACCCTTGATTTGTCGCCAGGATCTTGGTATGTAGATGTCTGGGTTGATCCTAATTTAAGTTCTAGCTCAGATAAATATATAGCAAGTGAAAGAGAGGTTTCTTTAAGTATTACTGCTGGAGAGACTATTACCCAGAATTTTAAGCTCGAGAAATTAGATTCAAGCATTTCAGGAAAGGTGCTAGATCCTGATGGTCAGCCAATGGAAAATGTTTGGGTTTTTGTTGATTATGGGGCACAAGCCCTAGAAGATATTAATAAACCTCATTTAGGTTTGGGAGCTTTTACTGATGCAGAAGGAAATTATACATTAAATGTGCCAGCCGGGACATATAAGATTGGAGCAGGGCTTCCTCCATGGGATACAAGAGAATTAATAAATCCAGATTTACTAACAGTAACTGTTGGCAGTGGGCAGACAAAAACTGGCAATAATTTAAGTTTCAAAACTGCCTCAGCAACAATTTCAGGGAATATTACCCTTGATGGTGAGCTACAATCTTGTTATATTCGTGCTTGGTCAGAAAATGGTGGGGCAACAGGTACTTACTCAGCGGATGGATCTTATTCTTTAAATGTGAGCGCTAATGACACTTGGTATGTTAGTGCAGTTACAAAAATAGACAACCTTTTATATGAAAGTGATGAAACAACAGTTGAAACAAGAGAAGGAACGAATACAGTAAATCTTATTTTAGAGGCAAAAAATGTTGATGTACCAGAAGCAAGAACTGTTTCTTTTGATGCTGCTACAAGCAAGACTATAATTCTGTCTGATGGGTTAGAAGTAAATATTCCTGCTGGAGCTTTGGCTAGTTCAGGAACAGTTACTGTTTCTATTACACCCAAAATTCAGGCACAGCCAGATTCTAAAGAAAAACCATTAGGTATTGTTTATGATTTTGAAGCAACAGATGCTAATGGAAGAATAATTTCTAATTTTAATAGTGATATACAAATTATTATTCCTTATGATGAGGATTTAGTTCAGTCAGCAGGTTATACTGAGAATCAACTGAGGTCAAGGTATTTTAATGAAACTACTAATACTTGGGAAAATTGGAAATCGGTTACTCAAGATACAGAGAATAATGTATTTATTGTAACTACAGACCACTTTACTTCTGGCGGGTTAACTGGCGGGAGAACAAATGAAGAGGGATCTCAGGGGGAAGAAGAAGGTTCAACTAGTGCTCCACCTCCTCCTTCAACAAGATATAATCCACCGAAAAATTTGAGTATTTTGATTAATAATGGTGATGAGAAAACTATTTCTAGGACAGTTGAATTAACCATTCAAGCAGAAAATGCTAAATGGATGATGATTTCTAATGAGCCTGAATTTTTAGGAAGAGAATGGGAAGATTATTCAGAAACAAAGACCTGGGTGCTTTCAATTGGAGATGGGCAAAAGACAGTTTATGCCAAATTTATGAGTAAGGATTATACAATTTCAAATATTGTAAGTGATGATATTTTCTTAGAAGAAGAAGTGGTTAGTCTTCCCTTGACAGAAGGAGATTTGGTAAAAACAAAAGATAGTCCAGCTGTTTGGCTTATTGCTGGAGGAGAGAAGCATGTTTTTCCTCATTATAGTGTTTATCACTCTTGGGGATATAGTCCTGATTATTCAGTTGTAAAGACTATTAGCCCTCAGACGCTTAATAGTTACAAAGAAGGAGACCCTGTTCCTTTCCGTGATGGCTCCTTATTCCGTGGGACAACTAAATCTTTGTATGGCAAAGAATCTTCTGCTGTATTTTTTGTAGAAAACGGCAAGCTTCGTCCGATAAAATCAGAAAAGATTTATCAAGAATTATTTAATGACCCTGAATGGAATTTTGTAGCTTGGATTCCCGATGATTTGCTTTCAAAGTTTCAGTATCCATTAGGTGAAGAAATAGACAGTTCAGACATTCATCCAGATGGCTCATTGGTAAAATATAAAGATTCACCAACAGTTTATTTAATAAAAGATAGTAAAAAAAGACCGTTTATCTCTTGGGATGTGTTTGTTAAAAATGGCTATAAAAAAGAAAGGATTATTACCATAGAAAAGACAGAAACATATGAAACAGGCGAAATAATTGACCAAATAGAATCTTGTCTGGTTAGTCCTTTTAGAGCAGCAGTTTTTGATTACTAGTTCTAATAGAAGTTTATTTAGAAAATAAGGGGGCCTTAATTTAAGGTCCTCTTGTTTGTGGGTTGTATTTTGATTATTTTTTTGTTATCTTTAAAAAAGATTAGCCTTTTGCTAAAATCGCTGCCCAGATTTGATTTGCTCCTTTATTTTTAAGAGTTTTGGCAACTTGATAAACAGTTGAGCCAGTTGTGATAATGTCATCAATAATAAGGAAATTTTCTTGATTTAGATTCTTTTTTACCTGGAAAGCATTCTTTAAATTGTTTTTTCTTTGTTGAGCGTTTAAGCCAACTTGAGGTTTTGTTGTCTTTATTTTAAAAATCGTGTTTTCGGAAATTGGCAAGTTTAGCTCTTGAGAAACTATTTTTGCTAGTTCATATGTTTGGTTAAATCCTCGTTTTGCTTTATCTTTTTTAGTTAAAGGGACAGGAATAATTTTAAAATTTTCTTTTTGAAGGTAAGATAGAGCATTTGTTTCCTTAATAGCTTTACTAAGAAGTAAACCTAATGGTTTAGCTAGTTCATAGGCAAAAGGAAAAAACTTGTATTTTTTTATTAACTCAGCGACCAAAGGATTTGAGTAATAAAGAGAAATAATTATTTTTTCAACAGGAAAAGAAGAATTTTTACAATTAGGACATAATCTTCCATTAGAGGAGATTTTTAAACACTTGGGACAGAAGTTATGGGAAATTAAAGTGATCTTATTTAGGCAATCAGGACAAAGATAATCCCCCTTTTTGTTACATCCTAAACAATGGACTGGGAAAAGAAAATTTTTTATTGTTTTAATTAATTTCATTTACCTATTTATTAAATTAAATTTTAGTGCTATAATAAATAAATAGTTTAGTTATATATTATAGGTAGAGAATACTTTCTAATTTTTATGTTTAAAAAGCAAAAGAGTTTTTTAGGGGTAGATATTGGATCAACAAGTATTAAATTGGTTGAATTAACCAAAAAAGGGAACATTCCTTATCTGGTTACCTATGGTTATGGGGACAGAAAGCTTTCAGATTTAGCTAAAAATGACTCTTCAGAAATAACTCATAAAACAGCTGCTTTTCTCAAAGAAATTTATAAAAAATCAGGAGCAATAAGTTATCAGGCATCAACTGCTCTTCCTAATTTTTCAGTTTTTACTTCAGTGATCGTTTTACCAGTAATGAGCGAGAAAGATTTAGTTCAGGCCATTCAATGGGAGGCAAAGAAAATAATCCCTATGGCTTTGGAAGATGTAGTTTTAGACTGGAAGATTGTTGAAACTATAAAGACTGAAACCAAAAAGAATTATCGAATTCTTTTAACAGTAGCTTCAAAAAAACTGGTTGAGAGATATGTAGAATTGTTTAAAAAAGCGGATTTGCAATTGCTTTCTTTGGAAACAGAATCTTTTGCTTTGTCTCGTTCCCTTTTGTCAAAGGACGAAGAAGTAGCAATGATAATTGATAGTTCAGCTTTAACAACAGATGTGATTATTTTTGAAAAAGGGATACCCATTCTTAATCGTTCGATTGATGTAGGAGGATTAACAATTACCAAGTCAATTGCTAATTGTTTAAATATTGATTTTCATCGAGCTGAACAATTTAAAAGGGATATTGATATTTTAGGGAATACAAAAGTGCCTCAAATAATTCAGGATATTTTAAAACCAGTTGTTGATGAAGTAAAATACTCTCTTAATCTTTATCAATCTCAAACAGGCAAGACAGTAACAAAAGCTATTCTTTCAGGGGGTTCGTCTTATTTGCCAAATTTCGACACTTTTCTTTCTCAGAATTTGGGAATTAAAGTTTTTATTGGTAACCCTTGGGATAGAATTGCCTACCCTCAAGAATTAGAGCCTGTGCTTACTGAAATTGCCCCGCGTTTTTCTGTGGCTATTGGTTTAGCTTTAAGAGAAATTGATTAATTAATTTTTTATGATTAATTTACTTCCTGAACAAGGCAAAACAAAAAGAAGAACTTCTTCAGAAAAATTACCTGAGAAAGAAGTAAAATCTCAGAAAAAGAGTTCACGTTTTAGTTTTCGCTTACCAAAAATTTTTCAAAAAAAGGAAAAAATAGAAAAGTCATTAAAGAATAAACCAGAACAAGAAATAAAAAAGCAGGAGCAGAAAAAACTACAATCTCAACCCCAACAGGAATTTGAGCAAAAACAAGAACAGAAAGAAGTTCAAAAGGAACAAAAAGAAAAAGCAGAGGAAAAAGTTGAAAAAAAGGAAAAAGAAGAGCAAGCTAAAAAGAGAATCGATGAAAAAAAATCGCAAGAACAAAAACAAAAACAAGAGTCTGAATTTTTTGTTTTTAAAGAGAAAAAGCCAACTGTTTTGTCTAAAACAGAAATTCCAGAAGTTACTTTAATGCCAGAAAAAGAAATTCCTATTCCCCGATTAGTTAAGGAAAGAATTTTTCTTTTTATTACAGGAATAATTATAATTCTTTCTGTATCTTTAATAATTTATCTTGTTCTATCTTTATATCAGCAAAAAGCAATTAGTCAATCTTTACTATATCGGTCGGAAATAAATTCAATAGAATCAAAAATTAAGGCTTTGCTGCCTAAAAGGAGCGAGGTAAAAAGATTGCAGGAAAAATCTACCCATGTTGACACTCTTTTAGAGAATCATATTTATTGGACAAAAATTTTTTATTATTTAGAGAAGTATACATTGCCTGAGGTGTCCTGGGGGGATTTTTCTGCTGATACAAGTGGTACTTTACATTTATATGGTACAGCAAAAGACATCCCAACAGTTATTAAACAATTACTTGTTTTTTCTCAAGCAAGTGATTTTATTAAAAAGGTAGAAATTTCAGGGGTTACTTTTGATGAGCAAGCTAACTTTGCTTTAGAAATTGAATTGGTTGAAGATATATTTAAAGGAATATAACTTTAACAATGCCAAGGATTACTCAAAAACAATTCAAGAAAAAGAATATTAAGTATATTATTTTCTTTTACTACCGCCATATTCTTATTGGCTTTCTAATTTTAGTTTTAGCTTTGGAATATCTTATTTTTATAAATCCGATTCTAAAAAAGACAACAAATAAAGGAGAATTGGATGTAGGTTTTTATCAGGAACTTTTAACAAAAGAAAAGGAATATTTAAGTGGACTGAAACAAATGGAAGCAAAAGTAGCTAAGTTGGATCAAAGGGCGCTTTCAAAATTAGATGATGTTATGGCTTCAGAATTAAATATTCCTGAGTTAATTAATACTTTTTATTTAATTGCAACAGATAATAATTATAAGGTAAATAGTATTTCTTTTAGTTTTGAAAATGGAACTTATCTGGTTAATTTAAGCCTTAGCGGAGGAGATTATCAATCTTTTAAAAATTTGCTTTCAACCATAGAAAATAGTATTAGAATTATGGATATTACTGGGTTAAGTTTTTCTGGGGCAGGAGAATCTTGTAATTTAACAATAAAAACATATTATTTAGATTAAAATGGAACAAGAAGAGCAAGCAAAAAAAGTAGAACGTTTTTCTTTAAAAAGTAAAAGGGTTTTAGCTTCCCTAATTATAGGTATAGCTGTAGTTTTTTTGTTTTTAGCAATGCTTTTTATTTATCTTAAAAGTGAAGTAGAGTCACAAGAGCAGGAAATTCAGCCATTAGTTTATCCTGTTTTTTTGGACTTACCTGTACCTAATGTTGATGAAATTGAACAGGTCTTAAATAATCCCCTTTTCCAAAAATTGGAATATAAAGAAAAATATTTTAAAGTAGATTTACCAGAAGGGAAAGGTCGGCCCAATCCATTTGCTCCATTTTAGAAATTTTTATGATTAGTGATAAAATATTAAATTTTTTTGTTAAGCAAGGAAGGTTTTCTGAAGAGAGTGCTCAGGAAATTTTAAAACAAGCAGAAAAACAGGGTTTAAGCGTTGAAGAATACCTGCTTTCAAATTCACTTGTTTCAGAGGATGAAATAACTAATTTGAAGAGCCAATTATTTAATGTTCCAGTAGCTGACATTTATAATTTAACCATTCCCTTGTCTATATTAAAAATTATTCCTCAACAGGTAGCAGAGAATTACAATTTAGTAGCTTTTGATAAAAAGGACAATCTTTTAAAAGTAGCTTTAAGTGACCCAGCAAACTTCAAAGCTAGGGAAGCAGTAACTTTTTTAGCAAAGGACAAGGGTTTAGAGGTTGAATTTTATGTAGCTCCAAAGTCAGCAATTGATAAGCTTTTGGTCCAGTATAAAGGACTTCGAGCCACTGTGAAAGAAGCAGTAAGTGAAGCTGAGGCTAGATTTGCTAAGCAAATAAAACAGGCCGAAGAAGTTGTTGGAGAGGGTTTGGAAAAAGTAGTTGAACTTACTCCCATTGCTCGTTTGGTGAATTCTTTTTTAACAGATGCTGTTGAACATAGAGCATCAGATGTACACATTGAACCCTTAATTGATAAAAAAACAAGAATTAGATATAGAATTGATGGAATTTTAAGAGAAATTTCAGATATTCCTTTGCATCTTCATTCAGCTATTGTTGCTCGAATTAAGGTAATGGCTAATTTAAAACTTGATGAAACAAGAATCCCTCAAGATGGAAGAGCAAGAATAGAAGTTAAAGGAAGAAAGGTAGATTTAAGAATTTCTACTTTACCTTTGCTTGATAATGAAAAAGTTGTTATTAGAATTCTTGATCCTAGCCAAAGGATCTTTAATTTAGAGGATTTAGGATTTTGGGGAAAAGGGTTAGATTCTCTTAGGGAAGAATTGAAAAAACCTCATGGGCTTTTTCTGGTTACTGGGCCAACTGGAAGCGGTAAAACAACAACTCTTTACGCAATTTTAAAGATTCTTAATAAAATAGGAGTAAATATAGTTTCTTTGGAAGATCCAATAGAGTATTATATTGAAGGTATCAATCAATCTCAAATTAAGCCACATTTGGGATATACTTTTGCTACAGGATTAAGATCAGTTGTTCGTCAGGACCCTGATGTTATTATGGTGGGGGAAATAAGAGATTCAGAAACAGCAGAATTAGCAATTCATGCTGCTTTAACTGGACACATAGTTTTGTCTACACTCCATACAAATGATGCTATTGGAGCTGTCCCGCGTTTGATTGATATGGGGGTGGAACCATTTCTTTTGTCTTCATGTTTAAATTTCGTAATTGCTCAGAGGTTAGTAAGAAAAATTTGCCCAAAATGTAAAGAAAAGTATGTAGTTGATAAATCTATAGCTGAACATATTGAAAACTCTTTAAAAGGCGTTAAAGATTTTAACCTTAATGATTATAAAGATAAAAAAACAGGAAATTTTTACCTTTATAGAGGCAAGGGTTGTAGCTATTGTAATCAACAAGGGTATGTTGGAAGGTTGGCTATTTTTGAAGTTTTAAGAGGCACAGATAATTTAAGAGAGATTATTACTTCTAAGTTAGGATTAGAGGAAATCGAAAAAGAGGCTTTTAATCAAGGTATGAAAACAATGCTTCAAGATGGTTTTATTAAAGCACTTAAAGGCTTGACTACCTTAGAAGAAGTTTTAAGGGTTACTAAAGAATAATTTTAGAAAATATATTATGGTTGAATTAGCTCAAGTAGAATTAAAATTAAGAAACATTTGTTTAAGGGCAATAGAAAAAGGCTCAGAAGAAATTTATCTTTTAGTCTCAGCCCCTCCCTTTTTAAGGATAGATGGAGATTTGCAACCTTTAGGATCAGCAGGAATACTTAGTGAAACAGATCTAGTTCAGATAAAATCCTTGATCCTTGGGGAAAAAGAAGAAGAATTCAAAGATGAATATTCTTTAGTCTATCCTTTAGAAAAGGTAGGTAATGTTTGGGTAGAGATTGTTAAAGAAAAAAGAGGTTTTTCTATTTATCTTAAGTTTTTAGATAGACAGATTAAAGAGGATTTCCTAAACACCCTGCCAAAATTAGTTCAAAATTTAGCAGAACAAGAAAAAGGAGTTGTGTTTATTAGTGGACCCCATGATTCAGGAAAATCCACTTTAGCTGCTTGTTTGCTTGACAAAATAAACAAAGAGCAAACAAAGTTTATCTCTACTTTAGAGAAGCCAATTAAGTACAGGTTTGAAAGTAAAAAAAGTTTAATTGAACAAAGAGAAGTAGGCGAACATGTTTCAAGTTTTAAGCAAGGATTAATTTCATTAAAGGAGAAAAATGTAGATGTTTGTTTAATAACAAAATTAGAAGATAAAGAATCTTTAGATATGATTTTTGAGATTGCTGAGATGGGCACGCTTGTTTTTGTCATCTCTTATTTTTGTTCTTCAATTGGTTTAATTAGACATTTACTTCATTTTTATTCTGTTGAAGAACAAGAAAGAGCAAGATACTTTTTAAGCAAAAATTTAGCTGGAATAATTTGCACTCGCCTGGTTCCTAAAATAGGAGGAGGAAGAATTATGGCTTTAGAAGTTTTACCTGCCACTCCAGCAGTTCAGACAATAATTAAAGAGGGGAAACTTTACCAGTTGCATACCTTTTTGCAAAGTGAGTCAGCAATTTCTTTAGAACGATATTTGGCAGATTTAGTTATTAGCGGGAAAGTTCTTTTTGAACAAGGCTTAAAGTCAGCAATTGATCCTGATTCTTTGAAGCGAATTTTAAGTAGGTAGTATTAAGTATGAGATTTGAATTTCAAGCTAAAGATTTATCAGGCAAGACAATAAAGGGCACAATTGAAGCGATTAATGAAGAGCAAGCCCTTGATGTTTTATCTAGAAGAAATTTAGTTGTTCTTTATTTGAAAGAAAAATCTAAAACATTTAGCCCAAAAAGTTTTTCTTGGGCGAGTTTTTTTAAAAGAAAGATTTCATCTCGTGATAAGGCAATTTTTTCTCGGCAGTTGGCGGTTACTGTTTCTGCTGGGCTACCTTTGGTTCAGGCTTTAGAGACTTTGGCTGGACAAACAGGAAACAAGTATTTTGATAAAATAGTTGGAGAAATTGCTGACAACATTAGAGGGGGGAGCAGATTTTCAACAAGTTTGGCTCGGTATCCAGAAATATTTGATGACTTTTATATAAATATGGTAAAAGCAGGAGAGGTTTCAGGAAGACTTGACAGCACTTTAGTTTATTTAGCAGATGAAGAAGAAAAGAATTATGACCTTCAAAGAAAATTAAGAGGGGCAATGATTTATCCAGTATTTGTTTTGTCAATGGTCGTAATTATTTTAATTTTGATGTTAACTTTTGTTATTCCTCAGATTACTGGTTTAATTTTAGAAAGTGGAGGCGAAATTCCTTTACCAACAAGAATAGTCATTGGGTTAAGTAATTTTATAAAGTATCAATGGCCATTTCTTCTTTTATTCGTAGGGATATTGGGTTTTTTTTATTTTCTTTTAACAAGAACAAAAAAGGGAAGAGTTATTTGGGACAAACTACTTTTAAGAATTCCAATTTTTGGTCGCCTTTTTAAATTGATTGCTTTAGTTAGATTGACAGCAAGTTTATCTACATTAATTGTTGGGGGAATCCCTTTGCCTGAAGCATTACAAATTACAGCTGATGTTGTTGGAAATCATTCTTATCGACAGATTGTTTTAGAAGCAATGGAGGATGTAAAAAGCGGAAGATCTATTGCATCAAGTTTTTTAACATCCCCTTTAATTCCAAGGGTTCTTTCTAATATTTTAATAATAGGTGAACAAACAGGAAAATTAGATGAGGTTTTAAAAAAAATGGCTGATTTTTATTCAGGGGAATTAGAAGGCATGTTGTCACAATTAGTTAGTTTATTAGAACCAGTAATAATAGTATTTTTGGGTTTAGTTGTTGGTGGTATAGTTTTGTCTATTTTTCTACCTATTTACCAGCTGGCTTCTATTCAGTTCTAAACAATTTAGTTTTAGATATAAAAAGGGTGTATAGCTCAGAGGTAGAGCATCCCGTTCACATCGGGAAGGTCCGAGGTTCGATTCCTCGTGCACCCATTTTTTTAAATGTTGACATAATATTTTTTTTGGATAAAATGTTTTATTGCTTTATTAAAGGGTTTGTAGCTCAATGGTAGAGCAGTAGCCTTTTAAGCTATTGATCAGGGTTCGATTCCCTGCAAACCCATTTTTTATTTAATTAGTAAGCAAATTATGATAAATTACAATCATTTAGCTTTAATAATTCTGGATGGTTGGGGAATAGCTCAAGATAACGAAGGTAATGCAATTACTCGAGCAAACCCCGATTTTTTTTATTCTTTATGGAATAAATATCCTCACACTCAGTTATGTGCTTCTTCAGAGTGTGTTGGAGTATTTAAGGGTCAGCCAGGCAATTCTGAGGCAGGGCACACAACTATTGGAGCAGGAAGGGTTGTTGAAGATGATGCAGTTTTTATTTCAAAAAGCATAAAAAACGGGAGCTTTTTTAGAAATGGTGTTTTTTGGGAGGGAGTTCATTATGTTCAAGAGCATAAATCAAAAGTTCATTTAATTGGCCTGGCAACAGAAAAAAATAGCGCCCACTCTTCTCCTTTGCATTGGTTGGCTATGCTTGATTTCTTAAAAAGAGCAGGCATAAAAAAAGTTTATCTTCATCTTTTCACAGATGGGAGAGATTCTTCTCCTCATAGTGCAGCTAAAATTATTAATCGTTTTTTTATAAATCATAAAAAGGAGAATAATCAAAAACAAAGCAAAGGACAGAACAACCAAAAACTTGAGGTTGTAATAGCTAGTATTATTGGAAGATTTTATGCTATGGATAGATGTAAAAAATGGGAAAGGACAAAGAAAGCATATGATTTGTTAACGTTGGGCAAAGGGATAAAAGTGAAGAATCCCTTAGAAGGGATTCTTCAAGCTTATAACAGAAAAGAAACAGATGAGTTTATTAGTCCAACTGTAATTGTAGATGAAGACAATCAGCCAGTAGCAACTATTGATGATAAGGATTTTGTTATTTTTATGAATTTGCGTTCTGATAGGGCAAGGCAATTAACAAAATGTTTTGTTCAAAAGGGTTTTAATAGAAAAAATCCAGGGAGTTTTATTAGGAAAAAAGTAGTAAAAGATTTAATGTTTGTTGCTTTAACTGACTTTGGCCCGGATTTAGATCATACAAAAACTGCCTTCCCTTCAATAAAAAGAAAAGACACTCTGCCTTTAGTTTTAGGAAAAGAAAGATCTCAACTTTATATTGCTGAAACAGAAAAATATGCCCATGTAACCTTTTTCTTTAATGGAGGTTATAGCAAACCTGTTGCTGGTGAAAAAAGGATAAGAATTTCATCACCAAAAGTTGCTCATTATGATGAGACTCCGGCAATGTCAACCCCTGAAGTTACGGCAAGGTTACTTGAAGAAGTGAATAAGAAAAAATATAATTTTATTTTGGTAAATTTTTGCAATCCAGATATGCTTGGTCATACAGGGAATATTCAAGCAACCATTCAAGGAATTAAGGTGGTTGATAGATATTTGAAGCAATTAGTAAAAACGCTTTTAAAATATCATTATGCCCTTGTAATTACTGCTGATCATGGCAATGCTGAAGAAATGATTAATCTTAGAACAAAAGAAATTTTAACTTCGCACACAACTAATCCAGTTCCATTTATTTTAGTTAGTGAAAATAATTTAAAATTAAGAAAACAAGGAGGATTAGCTGATATTGCTCCGACAATTTTGGATATTTTAAATATTCCTTGCCCTGAACGAATGACTGGTAAGTCGTTAATAATTTAAAGTTATTATGTTTAAGCCAGTAGTTTTAATAATTTTAGACGGCTGGGGAGTTGCTCCTCCTAGTTATGGAAATGCAGTTACCCAAGCAAAGCTGCCTTTTTTTGGTTTTTTAACCCAGAATTATTTAACAAAAACCCTTCAAGCCTCTGGAGAAGCTGTTGGGTTATTATATGGGGAGCCTGGGAATTCGGAGGTTGGGCATCTTAATTTAGGAGCAGGAAAAATAGTTTATCAAACTTTGGCTAAAATTAATTTAGCTATAATTCAAGGTGGATTTGCAAAAAATCAAGCTTTTTTAAAGGCAATTGAACATACAAAATTAAATAAATCTAATTTACATTTAATTGGGCTTGTTTCTAATGGAGGAGTACACTCTTTAGATACCCATTTATATGCTCTTTTAGATCTTTGTAAATCTCAGGGATTGAATAATGTAATAGTTCATTGCATTTTAGATGGTAGAGATGTTTCCTTTAATAGCGGAATTAATTTTATTCGGGAATTGGAAAAAAGGATGAATCAGTTACAAGTAGGAAGAATTTGTAGTTTAGTTGGAAGATTTTATGCTATGGATAGAGATAATCATTGGGAACGGACAGAAAAAGCTTATCGAGCAATGGTTTATGGAGAAGGTGAAAAATTTAAAGATCCAATTCAAGCAATAGAACATTCTTATCAGGAAAAAATTTATGATGAGGAAATGACACCTAAAGTGATTGACAATCAGGACAAGCCTTTTGTTGGGATAAAAGAAAACGACTCGGTTATATTTTTTAATTACCGGGCAGACAGAGCAAGGCAATTAACCAAAGCTTTTGTTGAAAAAGACTTTAAAAATTTTCCAAGAGAAAAAATTAATAATCTCTTTTTTGTCAGTATGACAGAATATGAAAAAGGGTTGGAGGTGAATGAAGTTGCTTTTCCACCAGAAAATATTGCCTGGCCAATAGCTAGAGTTATTAGTGAAAAGGGTCTTAATCAACTTCATGTTGCTGAAACAGAAAAATATGCCCATGTAACCTTTTTCTTTAATGGGGGCAGAGAAAAACCCTTTTTAGGAGAAGATAGGGAAATGATTCCTTCTCCTTCTGTGTCTTCTTATGCTCTTAAGCCGGAAATGTCAGCAAAGCAGGTTGCTGAAAAAGTACTTTTAGGTATAGAGAGCCAAAGATATTCTTTTATTGTAGTTAATTTTGCCAACCCTGACATGGTAGGTCATACAGGGGACTTGCAGGCAACAATAAAAGCTTTAGAACATCTTGATGGTTTATTGGTTGACATTGTTGATCTAGCTCAGAAAAACAATTGGTATGTTGTAATTACTGCTGATCATGGCAATGCTGAAGAAATGATTAATCTTAAAACAGGAGAAATAGACAAAGAACACAGCACTAATCCTGTGCCTTTTATTTTAGTTGGTAGGGAATTTAAAAGACAAACACCCTTAGAAACACCTCCTGATTTGAGCAATATAAAAGCTTCAGGTGTTTTAGCGGACGTTAGCCCAACTATTTTAAAATTAATGGGGATTGAAAAGCCCAAAGAAATGACAGGTTTTGCTTTGTTTTAGATTGTTATTCTCTTCAATTTTTTTTGATTTATTTTAAGATACTGTTGGAGGGAATTTTTAGATAGATTTTTAAAATTTAGCGTCTATGAAGTTAAGGGATTTTTTTCCAAAAATTAAAAAAATTAGTAAGAAGCTTTTAGCTCTTTGTTCTTATTTAGGAATATTAGTTTTTGTTCCTTTAATTGTTTCTTATCAAAAAAAAGATGATTTTATTATTTCTCATACAAAACAGGGCTTAGCTATTTTCTTTTTGGAAATTGTTTGCTTATTTATAATTCCTATCCCAGTTATTGGTTTGTTTTTAGGTTTAATAGGTTATTTGCTTTGTCTAATTTTTTCAGTTTGGGGCATTATTAAAGTTTTGTTAGGGAAGAACCCTTACCTGCCTTTTATTAGTAAATTAAGTGATAGATTTGATTTTCTTAATATTTAGTTAGTTAAATTAATAAGAGCATGCCCAGATCTAAATTTATTTTAAGATTTAATCAAATTAAAATTAGTGATGTAGCAAAGGTTGGAGGCAAATCTGCTTCTTTGGGAGAAATGTATAGGAAATTAACAAGTAAAGGAGTAAGAGTTCCTGATGGTTTTGCTATTACTGCTGATGCTTACAGATATTTTTTAACTAAAACCAACTTGAAAAGTAAAATAAAAGAAATTCTTCAAGATTTAGACGTTAATAATATAGAAAACCTGCTTTTAAGAGGGAGAAAAATAAGAAATTTGATTTTAGCCACTCCTTTGCCAAAGGATTTAGAAAAAGAAATAATAGATGCTTATCATCATTTATCTTCAAAATATAATTCGCAAAATATAGATGTAGCTGTTCGTTCTTCGGCAACATCAGAGGATTTAGCAACAGCTAGTTTTGCAGGCCAAATGGAATCTTATCTTAATGTAAGGGGAGATAGAGAATTAATAAGTGCGGTTAGAAAGTGTATTGCTTCTTTGTTTACAGATAGAGCTATTTCTTATCGAGAAAATCAGGGGTTTGACCACTTAAAAGTTGCTTTATCGGTTTGTGTTCAGAAAATGGTAAGATCTGATAAGGCTTGCTCAGGAATAATGTTTTCTTGTGATACAGAGTCAGGGTTTGCTGATGTTACAGTTATTAACAGCTCTTGGGGATTGGGGGAAAACATTGTTAAAGGAAGGGTTACCCCGGATGAATTTATTGTTTATGAACCCTTACTTTTAAAGGGATATTCTTCTATTATTACGAAAAGATTAGGAACAAAGGAAATGAAATTAATTTATAGCGGAGAAAAAGGAAATGCTTTGAAAAATGTTAAAACAAGTCTAAAAGAAAGAAATACATTTACCCTAACAGATAAGGAAGTTTTGGAGCTAGCTAAATATTCAATAATTATTGAGAAGCATTATAAAAGGCCTATGGATATAGAGTGGGCTAAAGATGGAAAAACAGGCTTTTTGTATATAGTTCAGGCAAGGCCAGAAACAGTACAATCCCAAAAAAAGAAAGATGTAATGGAAGAATATAAGCTTATTGGGAAAGCAAAACAAAGGGTTTTAGCTAGAGGGAAAAAGCAATATAGAAAATTTGAGATATTAGTTAAAGGAATTGCTGTTGGTTCTAAAATTGGACAAGGTAAAGTTAGGTTAATAAAAGATATTAAGAATATAAAGCAATTTAAACCAGGAGAAGTTTTGGTAACTAAGGTGACAGACCCGGATTGGGAGCCAATTATGAAGATAGCTAGTGCTATTGTTACTGATGAGGGAGGGAAAACCAGCCATTGTGCTATTGTTGCTAGAGAATTAGGTATTCCAGCTGTGGTTGGCACAGATAAGGCAACAAGAATTTTAAAAACAGGGCAAGAGGTTACAGTTAGTTGTGCGGAGGGAGAAGAAGGTTATGTTTATAAAGGGATTTGCCCTTTTAAAGTAAAACGTATAAAGATAAGTAACCTGCCTCGTCCAAAAACTAAAATAATGATGAATATAGGTAACCCAGATAGCGTCTTTTCTGTAAGATTTATCCCTAATGATGGAGTTGGTTTGGCTCGTGAGGAGTTTATTATCAATAATTATATTCGTATTCATCCCTTAGCTTTAATAAATTATAGAAAAATAAAAGATAAAAAAATAAAAAAGCAAATTGATGAAATTACTCGGGGATGGAAAAATAAAACAGATTTTTATATAGATAAACTCTCAGAGGGTATTGGAAGAATTGCTGCGGCTTTTTATCCAAAGGATGTAATCGTACGTTTTTCTGATTTTAAAACAAATGAATACGCAAATTTAATTGGAGGAGAGCTTTTTGAGCCAAAAGAAGCAAATCCAATGATTGGTTATAGAGGTGCTTCTAGGTATTATTCATCACTTTTTAGCCAGGCTTTTGAATTAGAATGTTTGGCAATAAAAAAAGTAAGAGAAGAATTTGGTTTGGATAATGTTATTGTAATGGTTCCTTTTTGTCGGACAATTGAGGAAGCAAAGAATGTTTTATCTATTTTAAGAAAACAGAAATTGTTATCTCCTAAGAAAAGTTTAAAAGGATTAAAAGTTTATGTGATGGCTGAAATTCCTTCTAATGTAATTTTAGCTGAGGAGTTTTCTAAGCTATTTGATGGTTTTTCTATTGGGAGTAATGACTTAACTCAATTGACTTTAGGGTTGGATAGGGATTCAAGTTTGGTTGCCCATTTATTTGATGAAAGAAATGAGGCAGTTAAAAGAATGATTAGTACTTTAATTAAAACTGCCCATTCTTATAAAAGAAAGGTTGGCATTTGTGGCCAAGCTCCAAGTGATTATCCTGAATTTGTTAGGTTTTTAGTTAAGCAGGGAATAGATTCTATTTCTTTAAATCCAGATAGTGTTATAAAGACAACCTTGAATGTTTTGAAAATAGAAAAACAATTACAACGATATGGTAAATAAACATCAGAATTTAGCCCCAGTAATAGGGCTAGAAATACACTTAGAGATTAAAACTAAAAGTAAAATTTTTTGTTCCTGCTTGAATGACCCCGAAGAAAAGATCCCAAATAAAAATATTTGCCCTATTTGTTTAGGGCACCCAGGTGTTTTGCCAAGTATTAACAAGCAGGCTTTAATTAAAACTTTGAAATTAGGGATTGCTTTGCACGGGAAAATCAACTTTGTTTCTTATTTTGAAAGAAAAAATTATTTTTATCCTGACCTTCCTAAAGCTTATCAAATAAGCCAATTTGCTTGTCCCTTGATTAAAGGGGGTTTTTTAATGGTTAATGGAAAGAAAATTAGTTTTGATAACATTCACCTTGAAGAAGATACAGCAAAGCTTATTCATAGTTCAGATAAGGCTTTCACTTGTTTAGATTTTAATCGGGCAGGAGTACCTCTTTTGGAGGCAACAACTGAACCAGTAATTGAAAGTCCTGAAGAGGCAAAAATGTTTCTTCAGGAATTTCAGCTATTAGCTCGATATTTGGATATTTCTCCAGCAGCAATGGAAAAAGGACAGATGCGTTGTGATGCAAACCTTTCTTTAAGACCAGTTAATAGTCAAAAATTGTTTCCTAAAGTAGAAATTAAAAATTTAAATTCTTTTCATTCAGTTGAACAGGCTTTGCGTTATGAAATAGAAAGGCAAAGGAAAATGTGGGAACAAGGAACTCCCCCAGTTTATTCTTCTACTCGGGGATGGGATGAAAAAAGAAAAGAAACTTTTCCTCAAAGAGAAAAAGAGCAAGCAAAAGATTATCGTTATTTCCCAGAACCGGACTTGCTAGTTTATGACATTTCTTCCTTGGTAAAAGAAATTAGAATTGGGGAAGGTCCTTTTGAAAGAAGAGAAAGATTTAAGAAAGAATATGGCTTTAATTCAAAACAGGCTTACTCTTTAACAAAGAGCAAATTAGTTGCTGATTTTACAGAAGAAGTTATTTCAGAATTGAAATCTTGGTTTGTGACTTTAAAAAATACGCAGCCATTAGAAAAATATGAATGGGAAAAACAGAAGCAAAAAGTAGTTGATTTGCTTGGTAATTGGATGATTAATCGTTTCCTTCCTCTTTTTCCTGCATATATTCTGGAAAGTTCAGATATTAAAGATTTAAAAGTAACCCCAGAGAATTTTGCTGAATTTTTAATTTTGATTTATCAAAGGAAAATTCCTTCAACAGTAGGAACAGAAGTTTTAAAATTAATGGTTCAAACAGGGAAAGATGTTGATAGAGTAATGGAGGAAAAAGGAATAAAAACAATTGATAAGAGTTTAGATATAGATAAGATAGCTGATGATTTAATTTCTCAAAATAAAGAACTGGTAAATCTTTATTTGAAGGGAAAAGAAAATATCCTTAATGTTTTTATAGGGAAAATAATGGCTAAAACTAAAGGGCAAGTAGACCCAGAAGAAGTAAGGAAGATAATGAAGGATAAATTAGATGAATTAAAAAATAAAACTTAATTTTTAAGGAAACATTTAACTAAGTTTTTTGCTTGTTGGTAATTTTTAACCCAATGAATATTGGGTTCTTTTTTAAACCAAGTTATTTGCCTTTTGGCAAAATTTTTTGTGTTTTTCTTAATTTGATTTATTGCCTGCTCTAAAGAAATTTTCTTTTTTAGGAAAGAAATTATTTCAGAATATCCTATAGTATTTAGGAGAATGGGATTATTAGGGTATTTTTGCCAAAGTTTTTTTACTTCTTTAACCAGTCCTTTTTCTATCATTTTGTCAACTCTTTTTTCTATGTTTGCATAAAGTTTTTCTCGGGGAATTTTTATGCCTATTTTAAGAATATCCAACTGTGATTTTTTGGTTTTTCGTAAACAAGAAAAAGGTTTTCCAGTTGAAAAAAATACTTCCAAGGCCCTAATAATACGGCGGGTGTTATTTGGGTCAATAAATGATTCACATTCAGGGTCATAGTGTAAAAGGATTTGATAAAGATATTGATTGCCGTATTTTTTTGCTGCGTATTCCAGGGATTTCCTTAAGGTTGAATTTGGTTTTACTTTTGGGATGGCATAATTAAAAGTAATACTTTTAATATATAGACCAGTGCCCCCAACCAAAAAAGCTGTTTTCCCTTGTTTTTTTATAATAAAAAGGCATTTTTTAACCAGTTTTTGATATTGGGATAAGGTTAAAGGCTGGTTTAGTTTATTAATGTTGATTAAGTAGTGAGGGACATTTTCAGAGAATATAGGCAAGAGTGGATTTTTTCGGAAGTTTGGCTTTAAATGTTCAGGTTTAGCTGTGCCAATATTCATTTCTTTATATATTGCCCGGCTGTCAGCAGAGATAATAGCTCCATTAAACTCTTTGGCTAATTTAAGAGAAAGAGATGTTTTGCCGCTTCCTGTTGGACCTAAAATTACGATTAATTTATTTTTTGTCATAAATCAATTCCCCTTTTAGGCTATATGGGTTAGCTTGGGTAATTTTTACTTTAACCATTTCTCCGGTTAAATCTTTTTTTGAAGAGATTTTTATTTGTTTTTGATTTTTTAAGTGGCCAAAAAGATAACCTTTTTCATATTTAGTAATTAGGGCGACTTTTGTTTTTCCTAAATACTTTTTGTTGTTTTCAAGAGCGGTTTTTTCTAAGATTTTAATTAGTTCTTGTTCTCTTTTTTGTTTTTCCTTTTTAGGAATATCGTCTTTTACTTTAGATAAAGCAGTTTGAGGACGTGGAGAATATTGAGCAATATAAGCCATATCAAATTTTAATTTTTTCATTAGTTTAGCTGTGTTTTTGAATTGAGAAGTTGTTTCTGTTGGGATGCCAACAATAATATCAGTAGAAATACAAACATCTTTAATTTTTTTTCTGAGTTTTTTTACTTTTTTAATGTATTTTTTCACTGTATAGTGACGATTCATTAGTTTTAGAATTTTGTTATCACCTGATTGAACTGGCAAATGAAAGTAAGGACATACTTTTTTGCTTTCTGCCACATAATCAATTAGTTTTTCGGATAGGTCTTTAGGGTGATTAGTTAAAAAGGTTATCCAGAAATTACCAGGAATGTTTTCAATTAGTTGAAGAAGATCTGTGAAGTCAATATTTTTGTAATGATAAGAGTTAACATTTTGACCTAAAAGGATAATTTCTTTAAACCCCCTTTTTATAAACATTTCAACTTCTTTTAAAATTTCTTCAGCTGGGCGATGGTATTCTCTCCCCCTGGTGTAAGGAACAACGCAGTATGAACAGAAATTATCACAGCCAGTTGAAATAGGGATAAAAACAGATACACTGTTGTTTGGTAGAGGAGGAATTTTGAAATATGTATCTATTTTTTCCCCACCACAGATAGTGCTTAGTTCTTTTATGTTGAAGATAAGGTCCACTTTTGGTTGAAGCGCTTGTTTGTCTTTTTCTGTTAAACAGCCAGTAAGGTATATTTTTTGTTTTTTTTCATTTTTTTTAATTTGATTAATTTGTCCATAAACTCTGTCAACAGCAGATTGGCGGACTGAACAGGCATTGATAATAATAAGGTCAGCTGTTTTTTTATTTTTAGCTTTTTTAAAATTTTGGCTTTGGAGAAAGCTGGCAATTCTTTCAGAATCGCTTTTATTCATCTGACACCCATAGGTAATTATCCAATAGGATTGTTTATTGTGTTTAGTTGTTTTGATTTTGTCCATATCTTTTGAATTAGAGCAAAAATTCTGACTTCAAAAATTATAATTGAAGTCAGAATAGAATACAACTTGTTGGGAGGTTATTTAAACAGTGGATTGTTCCTTTAGCAGGGAAATAAATTGTTTTCTAGTCATTTTTTTTATTTGTTTTTTCCCTCTTTCTCTTATGTTTAGATATCTGCCTTTTGCTTCTTTATCTCCAATTACGAGCATATAGGGAATTTTTTGTTTTTCTGCTTTTCTAATTTTGTTTCCAACAGTCTCTCTTAATTGGTCTACTTCAACTCTTATATTTTGCTCTTTAAGTTCTTGGGCTAATTTGTTTGCAGGTTTGATATGGTTGCTGCCAACAGGGATAATTACAACCTGAACAGGTGCGAGCCAAACAGGAAATGCTCCATTATAATGTTCTATTAGAACAGCAACAAATCTTTCTAAGGAGCCCATAAGAGCGCGGTGAAGCATAATAGGAGTTTCCCTTTTTCCCTTTTTGTTGATGAAATAAATTTCAAATCTTTCCGGGAGATTAAAGTCTAATTGTAATGTTGAACATTGCCATTCTCTTCCAAGTACATCTTTAATTTTTATATCAATTGCTGGGCCATAAAATTTTGCTTCACCCACATCTCTTTGATATTTTAATTTATTTCTTATAAGAGCTTTTTCTAAGGCGTTTTCAGCTGTATCCCAGATTTTATCATCACCAACATATTTTTTCTTTTTTTTGGGATCACGGATACTGAGATAAATATTATATTCCTTGAAACCAAAGCTGGAAAGAATAAAACGAGTTAGTTTTATTACTCTATCTAGTTCTTCATTTAGTTGTTCCTTTGTGCAAATAATATGAGCATCATCTTGAGTAAAACCTCTTACTCGGACTAACCCGTGAAGCACTCCTGACTTTTCATAGCGGTAAACTGTACCTAATTCTGCCCAACGAATAGGAAGATCCCTCCAACTGCGAATCTTAGATTTATAAATTTTAATATGAAAAGGGCAGTTCATTGGTTTAAGTAAGTATTCTTCATTTTCAATTTTTATAGGGGAATACATATTTTCTCGATAAAAACCCCAATGCCCTGATGTTTTCCAGAGGTTAATATTTCCAATATGAGGAGTTTTAACTAATTCGTAGCCATTTTTGAGATGTTCTTTAATCCAAAAATCTTCAATTATTTGACGAAGCATAGCTCCTTTTGGATGCCATAAAGGAAGACCTGCCCCAACTTCTTCATCAATACTGAACAGATCTAACTCTTTACCCAACCTGCGGTGATCTCTTTTTTCTGCTTCTTCCAGAAGACTTAGATAATCATTTAATTCTTTTTGGGTGGGAAAAGCTATACCATAAATTCTTTGGAGCATTTTGTTTTTTTCATCGCCTTTCCAGTAAGCTCCAGCCACTTTAGTTAGTTTAAAAAATTTAATTTGTTTAGTTGAACGAAGATGAGGCCCTTTACAAAGGTCTATGAAGTTTCCTAATTTATAGATAGTGACTTGCGGTGATTTTTCTCCGTTTTTTAATTTTTTAAGTTCTTCAAGAATTTCAAGTTTGTAAGGTTGGTTCAATTTTTTAAAAAGGTTTTCTGCCTGTTTGATACTAAGAGTTTTTTTCTCAAATTTAAGATTTTTTTCAGCAAGCTCTTTCATCTTTTTTTCTATCAAAGGGAGGTCTTTTTCGCTGATAGTTTGGGGCAGATCAAAATCATAGTAAAAACCGCTTTCAATTGCTGGACCAATTCCAAATTTTGCCTCTGGCCAGAGCTCCAAGATTGCCCCAGCCATTAAGTGGGCTGTTGAGTGTCTTAAGGTTTGAACATTTAATTTCCTTTTCATTTTTGTTTTATTGTTAAGATAATATTGTTTTCTTTTTTGGGAATCCTTTTAAGGAAAAAAGGCCTAAATTTAAAAGATACATCTTTAACACCTTGTATTTTTAAAAGGTAGTCTTTAAGCTGGTTTAAGTTTAGACTGGCTAATTCTTTTTTATCTAAAGCAGCAAACTCAGAACTTAAAACAGCTTGGCCCTGGGCTTTAACAGAAAGAACCGCTTTTTCCTCAGAGAAATCTTTAATTTCAACTTGAGGATTCCCAGTTAAATCAAGGAAATTTTTCCCTCGGGGGAGAGAGGCAACAATTTCTTGTTTAGCTCGGTTAGTCAATGCTTCTTGATTAACAATTACAGCTTGGAAATGTGACTCCCCAGAACAGATAAGATTTTCTATTTGTTCATTTGGCTGAGCATTACAGCTGATATTGCTTTTTTCTTTTTTTATAGTTATTGTATAACCACTTTCTGGCAGGTTTGAGGTTATGTCTTTTAAAAAGAGTTCTTGTAATTTTTTCTCAAGGTTATTTTTAAGATTAGCAATATCTTCTTGTTTGGCAATTCCTATTTTTATTTCGCCTTTAGAGAATTTTGATTCGTTTTTGGCATAGATATTTTCATATAGGTCTGGGTAGCTTTTTAAACCAGGGAAAGTGAATGTTGTTGGTTCTAATTCATATTCTTTGCCAGGTTTATCTGCTTTAACTTTAACTTTAACTTTTCCTTGAGCAGGGATGGTAATTTTCTCTTCTGTTCTAAAAATTAAACCTTCAGGGCTTTGGATGCGGGAGGCAGCAATAATAGTTTTTGGGCTGTAAGTTTCATTATAGACAAAAACTTCCCCCTCAGCATAACCTTGCTTAGTTGCAATTGCTGGGGGCTCCATAGAAAGGCTTGCTTGTTTTATTCCTTGAACAAGTTGGCCAGTAAAATCAGCTTGGAGGTTTGAGTTTTCTGTTTTAACTGTAACCAAGAATTCATTCTGAATAATTTCAGGTTCTATTTGTAATTGAATTTCTAATTTTTGCTCAAAAAGGCTGAAATTAACTAAACAAAGTATTAGCAAAACCAAACTTGTTCCTATAAAATAGGAGCCGATTTTGTTTTGGGGAGAAATAAAAATTTTTGGCATATCTTTATTGTATTGTGGATTACTTTGTACCTAAGGGCGTAAAGCTTCCTGCTTCAAAGTCAAAGGGTATTCCCTCAACTCCACAGACGTTGATTCCCCTAGTTCCTAGGGTCATCCCAGAGGTAGTCTCCGGAGGTAGACTCCGGGATTCCTGAATAATTTTTCCAAGAAGAGTTTGTTGTGTCTTTGTTGGATATATTCTGTATTTGTAGGTTCTGATTAACATATTTGTTGTTCCTTTAAGCTTATCTGCAGTATAGCGGATTTTTCTTGTTTTCATAACTCAGGTATATATAATTATCATTCACTTGTCAAGAAACACTCTAAGCTTTCATCTCATCCCTTAAAAGGGAATGAGTTTTCTTGCCTGCTTTCTATAAAGATTTATTATTGTAAAACAAGCTCGTCTAACTTTTCTTTTTCAACTTTTTTAGCTTGTTCAACAATCAGGTTAATTTTCCCATCCCGATTGAATGAAGCTCTACCCTGGACAAAAATAATGTTACCTTCCTGCCAGATATTTTTTGTTGCTTGGTAAACAGAAGGGAAGACAATAATTTCAATTTGTCCAGAAAAATCCGAAACTTCAACAAAAAGCATAGTTTGTCCATTGGTTGTTGATTTTTTTTCTATTTTTTCAATAACAGTTAAGATTTTATTGAAACTATTGGGTTTTATATTTTTTACAGGGGTTGCATATCTTTTTATAATCTTCTCGTATTCTTTTAAAGGGTGGCTAGAGATAAAAATTCCTAATAGTTCTTTTTCCCAAAATAATTCTTGACAAGTAGAAATATTTAGTGGTTTTTTGAGTTTTAAAGATAAATTATTAGTTTTAGAAATAGAGAAAAGGGTGCTTTGTCCATTATGTTTGTCTTTTTGTTGCTGCTTAGCAAAATTTAAAAGAAGATCTAAACTGGCAAGCATTGCTCCGCGATCCCCTAATGAATCTAAAGCTCCAGCTTTAATAAGGCTTTCAAGAGATTTTTTGTTTAAATGTCGGGAGTGGATGCGGGTTAAGAAATCTTCTAAAGACTTAAAAGGTCCATTTTTTTCTCTTTCAGTGATTATTTCTTCAACAATAGGCTTCCCTACATTTTTTATAGCCAATAGCCCGAAACGTATTTTGTTTTTTTGAGGACTAAAGCTTTCAAAACTTTCATTAATGTCAGGCTTGAGAATTTCAATATTCATTTTTCGAGCTTCTTCAATTTCAATGTTTATTCTGTCTGTGTCGTTTTGGTCAGAGGTTAGAAGAGCGGCCATAAATTCTTCAGGATAATTAGCTTTTAAATAAGCTGTTTGGTAAGCAATCATTGCATAACAAGTTGCGTGGCTGCGGTTAAAAGCATAACCAGCAAATGGTTCAATAAAAGAAAATATTTGTTCAGCAATTTTTTTGCTGATTTTATTTTTTAAGCACCCCTGAATAAATTTATCTTTTTGTTCTTGAAGAAGTTTAGGAATCTTTTTCCCAACAGCTTTCCTAAGAATATCACTTTCTCCTAAAGAAAAACCAGCTAAATCTTTGGCTATTTGAAGAACTTGTTCTTGGTAAACACATACCCCATATGTTTTTTCTAAAATAGGACGAAGTTTTGGATGAAGGTAGGTGGGTTTTTTCTTTTTGTGTTTCCCGTCAATGTAGTTTTTAATCAGCCTCATTGGACCTGGCCGGTAAAGAGCAACCATAGCAATTATATCTTCAAAGTTTGTTGGTTTAAGTTCTCTTAAGTAGCTTCTCATTCCTGAACTTTCAAGTTGGAAACAGCCAATTGTTTCGCCTTTTTGGAGAAGCCTGAATGTTTTTTTATCAGTAAGAGGAATCTCTTCCAATTTAATATCTACATTTCTTGTTTTTTTAATGAGCTTGATTGCTGTTTCAAGAAGGGTTAGGTTTTTTAAACCTAATAAATCCATTTTAAGAAGCCCCAAACTTTCAATAGCATGCATTTCATACTGACTAATGATTGATTTTTCTTTACCAGAAACATCGTACTGAAGGGGGGTATATTCTGTTAGTTCTTTTGGGGCAATTACTATACCACAGGCATGTCTGGAAGAATGCCTGACAACTCCTTCTAATTTTAGGGCAATATCAATAATTTTTTTAGCATCTTTATTTGAAGCAATAAAATCTTTAAGTTCTTGGGTTTTTTCTAAGGCTTGCTCTAAAGAAAAATTTTGGGGTATTGTTTTAGCAAGCTGATCACAGAAGCTGTAGGGGAAACCCAGGACTCTGCCAACATCTCTCACTGCTACTCGGGCAGCCATTGTTCCAAAAGTTATAATTCCAGCAACTTGTTTCTTTCCGTATTTTTTTTCAATATATCGGACGACCTCATCTCTTCTTGTGTCAGCAAAATCCAAGTCAATATCAGGCATAGAAATTCTTTCAGGATTAAGAAATCTTTCAAAAATCAAGCCGTATTTTAAAGGATCAACATTAGTAATATTAAGAAGATAAGAAACAATTGATGAAGCAGCTGATCCTCGGCCAGGGCCAACAACAATTCCTTGATTTTTTGCCCAATTAACTAAGTCTTGAACAATAAGAAAATAAGAAGAAAATTTAGTCTTTTTAATAATTTCTAATTCGTAATTTAATCTTTCAATTACTTCTTTTCTTTTTTTAGAGTATCTCTTAGGAAGATTTTTAAGACAAAGTTCTTTTAAGTATTCGTCAGGTGTTTTATTCTCAGGAGTTTTAAAATAAGGAAGGGTTGTTTTTCCAAATTCTATTTTTAAATTGCATAAATCGGCAATTTTTTGGGTATTTTTTATTGCTTCAGGGATATTTTTAAATTTTTTTTCCATTTCTTGGGGAGAAGTAAAAGAAAGATCGCTTTCAATTTTTAAGCGATTTTTATCATCCTTTTTTTTCTTGGTTTGAAGGCAAAGCAAAATGTCATGAACATCCCTGTCTTCTTTGGAAATGTAATGTATATCATTGGTTGCAACTAAGGGGATATTGAGTTTTTTACTTAATTTAATCAGTTGTTTGTTTATAATTTTTCTATCCTCATTTTCTGGTCTGTCTTGAAGTTCTAAATAAAAATTATTATTAAAAATTTCTTTGTAAAACAGGGCTGTTTGTTCAGCTTGTTTTAATTTTTTTTCAATAATAAGGCGAGGAATTTTTCCTTGATCACAAGCAGAAAGAGCAATCAAACCCTGGGAATATTTTTTTAGTAAAGAATCATCAATTCTTGGCTTTCTATAAAATCCCTCTAAATGGGCAATGGTAACAAGTTTTATTAGATTTTTGTATCCATTGTAGTCTTTAGCTAAAAGAACCAAGTGATAAGGTTTTTCGTTGGTTTTTTTTCTATCTGTATGTTTAAAAGGGGCAACATAAACCTCTGCCCCAATTATAGGTTTTATTTTTGCCTGCGTTGCTTTTTGGTAAAATTCAATAGCACCATAAAGAACGCCGTGGTCTGTTAGAGCTAAAGCAGGCATTTTGTACTTTTTAGCCTGCTCAATTAAATCATCTATTTTACCTAACCCATCTAAAAGAGAATAATGACTATGAGTATGAAGATGAATAAACATAAAAACAAGAAATTGCTTTTAATTAAATAGAGAAAAGTAATAAAATAAGCAATAAATTATTATATACTTTTTTCTCACTTTTGACAACCAAGAGGAATTTTGATAACTTTTTATTAGTAAAGCTTTTATTTAGAGGATTTAAGAGAATAATTTGTTAATCAGTTTAATTTTTATGTTTTATTCTTTTATTTTAGCTTTTCAAAGTTTTTTCCGCAATTTTTGGTTAAGTATAGTGAGTATTTTAATGATTTTTTTGATGCTTTTTTCCTTGAGTATATTTGGTGTTTTAAATATACTTTTTAACTATGCGTTTACTTCTTTAGAGGAAAAAGTAGATTTAAATTTTTATTTAAAGAATGACTTAACTTTAGAACAAATTTCTGATTTTAAGACCGGAATAGAAAATTTGCCTCAAGTAAAAAGCGTGAGTTATTTGTCAGCAGAAGATGTTTTTGAGGATTTCAAAAAAAGCAACCAACAAGATGAAACAATTGCAAAAGCAATAGAAGAAATAGAAAAAAATCCTTTTGGTCCATTATTGTCTGTTAAGCTGTTTGATCCTTCGCAAGTGCAGGAAGTTGTAGATTATGTTTCTGGATCAGAATTTAAAGATTTTATTCAAGATGAAGATTTTTTTGATTACCAATCAGTAGCTGAGGTATTAACCAATTTTTCAAAGAAATTAAAGCTATTTTTGGGTTCTATTACCTTATTTTTTGTTTTAGTTGCTGGTTTGGCTATTTTTAATACAGTGCGTTTAGGAATATATGCGAGAAGAGACGAAATTGCAATTATGAGATTAGTAGGGGCAAAGGCATCTTTTATTAGAGCGCCTTTTATTATTGAATCTTGTTTATATGCTCTTATTGCTTGGTTAATTAATCTGGGGATATTTTCTTATGTTCTAAAATTCATTGATCCTTATTTGACTGATTTTTTTGGTTCAGGTTTTGTTTTTAGCGAGTATTTTCAGAATTTTTATTGGCAGTTTTTTGGAATTTTAGGGGTTTTTGGATTGATTTTAGTTGTTTTTTCAGGTTTAGTAGCTATTTGGCGCTATTTAAAGATTTAAGCCCCTATAGTTTAATGGAAAGAACATGAGCCCCCGGAGCTCAAAGCGCAGGTTCGATTCCTGCTAGGGGCATTAAGATTTAGTTGAATAGCTTTTTATTAACCATTTGGCGGACGGCGTATAAGCGCCGCTTTTATTAATTCTGTTTCCCCGGAGAGTTTCCCGGAGGCAGACTCCGGAGGCAGACTCCGGAGGTAGACTCCGGGAAAAGTCAGGAGAACAGAGGCTTACCATTTTTTAGAGTTGTTTCTTGATTTTATGAATTAAATCTGTTAAGATAAAGGATGCTCCTTTATAGGAGCAAACCTAAAGGGAAATTTCATTTTTAATTAATTTAAAACATATATGTATTGGATAATTGTAATTATTGGCGTTATTTTTGGAGGGATCTTAGGTTATTTAATTAGGCAGGAAATATCTAGGCATCAGGTTGATACAGCAGAAGCAAAAGCCAAAGAAATTATTACTAAAGCAAAAGTAAAACAACAGGAAATATTTTTTAAGGCAAACGAAGAAGCATTAAGTATTATTGAGGAAGCTAAAGCAGAAGAGAAAAAAAGAAGACAAGAGCTTCAAACTTTAGCTGATAAGTTGGACCAAAGACAATCTTTATTTGAGAAAAAATTATTGAAATTAGATGAAGACAAAGAAAAAATAGAAAAGGAAAAGGAAAAGATAGAAAAAGCAAAAGAAAAAATTAAAGCTTTATATGAGGAGGCAAAAAAGAAATTAGAAGAAGTTGCCGGTTTGTCAGCAGAAGAAGCTAAGCAGGAACTATTTAAAAAGATAGAACAGGAGCAGGAAAGAGAGATTTTAGACAGAATACGAAAATTGGAAAAGCAAGGAGCAGAACAAATAGAAAAAAAGGCTAAACAACTAATTACAGAAGTAGTGGAAAGGTGTAGCTCTTCTCATGTTGCTGATATTACTACTTCCTCAGTAAGCTTACCTTCAGATGAAATAAAGGGTAGAATTATTGGAAGAGAAGGAAGAAATATAAGGGCCTTAGAAGCAGCAACAGGAGCAGAAATAATTGTTGATGATACTCCTTTAGCTGTTTTTGTTTCTGCTTTTTCGCCTTTAAGGAGGGAGCTTGCCAAAAGAACTTTAGAAAAGTTAATTCTTGATGGGCGGATTCAGCCAGCTAGAATAGAAAGAGTAGTTGAAAGTGTTAAACAGGAGTTATCAGCTGAGATAAAAAAGGCAGGAGAGGAAGCAGTTTATAATTTAGGAATAGTTGGCTTAGATCCAAAATTAGTTCAATTAATTGGTCGATTGAAATTCAGAACAAGTTATGGCCAAAATGTTTTAGTTCACTCAATTGAAGTGGCTAATTTAGCGTATCTTTTGGCTCAGGAATTAGGAGCTGATGCTAATGTTTGCAAAAAAGCAGGGCTCTTACATGATATTGGTAAAGCTCTTGACCAAGAAGTGGAAGGCACTCATCCTGAAATTGGTAAAGAAATTGCTGAAAAATACAATCTTCCTGAAGAAATAATCGTGCCCATTGCAACCCATCATCAAGACAAACCTCCAACATTAGAAGCAGTGATTGTCAAAGTTGCTGATGCTATTTCTGGGGCTCGACCTGGCGCGAGAAGAGAAAGTTATGAAGAGTACTTAAAGAGGTTGGATGAGTTAGAAAAAATAGCTTCTAGTTTTGAAGGTGTTGAAAAAAGTTATGCAATTGAGGCTGGTAGGGAATTAAGAGTTTTTGTTAAGCCAGAAGAAATATCAGATTTACAAGCTTTAGAAGTAGCAAAAAAAATAGCTAAAAGAATTGAAGAAGATTTAACGTACCCAGGAGAAATTAGGGTAACAGTAATTAGAGAAAATAGAATTATTGAATATGCCCGTTAATTGTTAAAATTTGTTTTTATGAAAAGAACTTATCAACCAAAAAGAAGAAAAAGAGCCAGAACACATGGCTTCTTAAAAAGAATGAGAACTACAGCTGGGAGAAATGTTCTAAAAAGACGGCGCAGAAAGAACAGGAAAAGATTAACAGTTTAGTTTTTGCTTTATGATTAAAAAAAAATATCGTCTTTCAGGGAAAAGATGCTTTGATAATGTTTTTCAGCATGGACAGAAAAGCTTTAATAAATTTTTAGGGATATATTGGAAAAAGAATAATTTAGACTTTTGCCGCTTTGGCATTATTGCTTCTGTTAAATTAGAAAAAAAATCAACAAAAAGAAATTTGTTAAGAAGGAGAATTTACTCTATTTTTCGGGAGTTTTTAGATAAAATTGAACCAGGAGTTGATATTATTGTTGTTCCTAAAAAAGAAATAATGAATTTGCCTTTTGTAGAGCTGAAACACAATCTATTGGGCCTGTTAAGAGAAAATTTTTTATTAAAAGATGAGTTTAATAATGAGAATAAAAAATAAATTTTTTGATTTTGTCTCTAAGGTTGTTTTGGGATCTATTTTGTTTTACCAAAAAACAATTTCTCCAGACCATGGCTTTTTCTCTTATCCAGGGCAGGCAAGAGTTTGCCGTTATTGGCCTAGTTGTTCTGAGTATGCTTTAGCAGTAATTTTGAAGTATGGTCTTTTTAAAGGATTAATAAAAGTGGGTTGGCGGGTTTTAAGATGCAACCCTTTTTCAAAAGGAGGGATTGATTTACCTTAACTATTGTTTATGTTAGAATTTTTTAGAGTAATACTTTATCAGCCCTTACTAAATCTCTTAGTATTGTTTTATAATTTAATTCCAGGAGAACAATTGTGGCTAGCAATTATTTGTTTGACGATAATTGTTAAGCTGATACTTTTTCCTTTGAATAGGTTGGCTTTAAAAGGGCAAAAGTCAATGCAAGAACTCCAGTCTAAGTTGGTTGAAATTAGAAAGAAATATCCTAATGACAAAGCCCGACAAGCCCAGGAAACAATGGCTCTTTATAAAGAAAATAAGGTAAACCCATTTGCTTCCTGTTTGCCTTTGTTAATTCAGTTCCCTATTTTAATTGCAGTGTTTCAGGTTTTTAGAACAGGTCTTAGTTCTTCTAATTTACCCCTTTATTCTTTTGTTCAAGATCCAGGATTAATGAATACTTTAGCTTTTGGGGTTTTGGAACTATCAAAACCGAGTCTTTTCTTGGCTATTTTAGCAGGTTTATTGCAGTACATTCAAACAAAAATGTTGCCAGTGCTTTCTGGGAAAAAGGTAATGGCAAAAGAAGCACAAGATGAGAATAAAGTTTCAGCCTTAAACCAACAAATGAAAGTAATGATGCCTCTGTTTACTGTTTTTATTGGAATGACCCTTCCTTCAGGATTGATGATATATTGGGCCACATCTTTAATTATTACTATAATTGAACAAAGAATTATTTTTCATTTAGGTAAAAAAAATTAGCCTTTTAGCAAGAATTAATAAATATGAGTGTCTTTAATTTAAGTTTAGGAAACGTTTTTTACTTTCCTTTTTGGTGGTATACCAGAGGGTTAAAGTCTCAATTGGTCTTTTTTTCTCAACGGTTAAAAAAAATTGCCTATGCATTGGCTTTAAAAATTATGCTTAAGTCTCTTTTTAAGCCAATGTTTGGTCAGTTTTCTATTAGTGGGAGGATTATTAGTTTTTTTATGAGAGTAGTGATTTTAGTTTGGCGCTTTACTTTGTTCTTTTTAGGTTTAGCTTGGCAAATCTTTCTTTTATTTTTATATTTAATTATTTTACCAGGAGTTATTTATTTAATTTTTAGGATAATTTTTTAAAATGGACTTTATTATTTGTCCAATTTGTCAAGGCAGAGGGTATAAAAATAGCCACATTTGTCCTGAATGTAAAGGACAAGGGGTGTTTTCTTGGTATGGAGGATACCTTATTTCTTTTAGAAAAGATTTTTCTTCTTCCTCTATTTTTAAGTATAGGTTAAGGGTTTTTAGAAATTTTATTTTAACAATCCTTCTAGTTTTATTTGGTCTTTTTGGGTTATATAATTTTGCAACTATTTTAGTTGCATATTTTAAAGAAATTGGCTTTGCTGTTAACTTGCCTTTATTATCACATTTATTTCTTTTAGAAAAGAGAGCTTCTTTAATTTTCCTTATTTCTGTTTTAACTGATTTGTATTTATTTTATTCTTATTCTTTATTTAAACAGGAGCAGGTAAAAAATTTTCCTAAGTCATCCTTGCCTAGGACGTATTTGCCGGTTAATTGGTCAGAGATAAAGTTGATTAAGAAAAAGTATAGGATCAATGTTTTTGATGCTCTTTCCAATGACTCTTTGAAGATTTTAAATTCCAGTTGGTTAATAGCTTCCAAAGAAAAAGCTAGCAGTGTAGAACCTGTTCATTTGTTAAGAGCTTTATTAGAGGATAAGGATTGTCAGGAGGCTTTAGTACGTCTGGAAATTAGTCCTGAAGACATAAAAGAACAAATAAAAGAAGAAATAAGCAAAGGAGAGCAAAAACAAAGTAGAAACAATCTTTATTTTTCTTCGGATTTTAAAAAAGCTTTACTTAGAAGCTATGTTTTAGCTGGAGAAAAATCAAGGCATTTTATTTCTCCTTTAGACATTTTTGAATCTTTAGTTTTAGATTCTCCAGAAATTAAGGATATATTTTTTGATTTGGGCGTAGAACAAGAAGATATAAAAAATGTTGGGATATGGTTTGATATTAGAAAAGGGATAACAAAGCAAATGGTTAGATTTGCTGAGCTTGCCCGTTATAAACCAAAAAGAGGGATTGACCGAGCTTATTTAGCCATTGCTACGCCAACAATTAATACTTATTGCCAGGATTTAACAGATATTGGTAGAAGAGGTTACCTTCCTTTATGTTTAGATAGAGAAAAAGAAATTGATGAAATTTTTAGGGTTTTAAAAAGCGGGCAAAATGGAGTAGTTTTAGTTGGCAACCCTGGTGTAGGTAAGACCACAATTATTAATGGGATTGCTAGGAGAATGGTTGTTGAAGACGTGCCCCCATTTTTGCAGGACAAGAGATTGGTTAGTTTAAATTTAAGCTATTTAATTAGTGGGGCTACTCAAAGGGGAGAATTAGAGCAAAGATTGAATTTAATAATTTCTGAGGCAGTTAGGTCGGGAAACATTGTATTTTTTATTCGAGATATTCATAATATGGTTGGAGTTAAAGGCATGGGTGGAGAGTTGGATATTTCTGAGATTTTAGCTGACGCCATAAAAAAGAAGCTTATTTATGTTCTTTCAACCTCTATTCCTCAAGAGTATTACCGTTTAATTGAAAGAACTGCCTTGGGAGAAGTTTTATCTATGGTTTCTATAGCTCCACCAAATGATGAAGTGAACCTTCAAATACTTGGGTTAAATGCTAATAAGATTGAGGCAAAAGAAGATGTTTATTTTTCCTATAAAGCATTAAAGGCAACCCTTGAGTTTTCTAAAAGGTATATTCACGAGAGGTTTTTGCCAGAAAAAGCAATTAATCTTTTAAAAGAATGTGCGATTTTAGTTAGAAATCAAAAAGGCAAAAACAGCTTTGTTAAAGAGGAAGATGTTGCTTTTCTAGTGTCTTCAAAAACGAGCATTCCTTTAACAAGTATTACTCAGACAGAATCTAAAAAGCTTCTTAATTTAGAGGAGGAAATTCATAAAAGGATTATTAACCAAGAAGAAGCAGTAAAATTGGTGGCTAGTGCTTTGAGAAGGGCAAGGGTGGAGTTAAGAGACACAAGAAAGCCAATTGCTAATTTGTTGTTTTTAGGGCCAACCGGAGTTGGGAAAACAGAATTAGCTAAAACAGTAAGTTATGTGTATTTTGGAAGCGAAAAACAAATGGTTAGAATTGATATGAGTGAATATCAGACTAAAGAAAGCATAGATAGGTTGATTGGGGCCCCAGATGGAAGTTCAGCAGGTTATTTAACTGAAGCTGTTAGAAAGAATCCTTATACTCTTTTGTTGCTTGATGAAATAGAGAAAGCCCATCCTGATATTTTAAATCTTTTTCTTCAAGTAATGGATGATGGTCGTTTAACAGATTCTTTAGGGAGAACAGTTGACTTTACTAATGTTATTTTAATTGGAACATCTAATGCAGGTACTTCTTTTATTCAGGAGGAAATTAAGAAAAATACACCTTTAGAAAAGATAAGACAAGATTTAATTCAGGAAAAGCTACAAGATTATTTTAAACCAGAATTTTTAAACAGGTTTGATAGTATAGTGGTTTTTAAGCCTTTAACTAAGGAAAACATTAAAGAAATAGCCCGTTTAATGTTGAATAAACTTGCCCAACAAGTTGAAGAAAAAGGTATAATTTTAAAATTTACAGAAGAAGCAATTAGCGAACTTGCTCAAAAAGGTTTTGATCCTCTTTTTGGTGCTCGTCCATTGAAAAGGGTTATTCAAGAAGAAGTAAATGATGCTTTAGCGAGGTTTTTACTTGAAAACAAAATTTCAAGAGGAGATATTGCCATTTTAGAAAAAGGTTGTAAAATTAGAATACAAAAAGATTAAGCTAAATTTTTATGCTGTTTGCTGTTATAAAAACAGGAGGTAGACAATTTATAGTTAAGAAAGGAGATGTTTTAGAAATAAATAAAATCCCCCAACAAAAAGGGGAAAGAGTTGAGTTTAAGGACGTATTAGGAATTTTTGGGGATAAGTTTTTACTTGGTCAACCCATTCTTGACAATGTGGTAGTACAAGGAGAGGTTTTGTCTCAGGAAAAGGGTGAAAAAGTTACTATTATAAAATACAAACCTAAGACTAGATATCGAAAAAAAATGGGTTTTAGACCATTAATTACTAAAGTAAAAATTAAAGAGATAAAAATTAAATCTTAGAAGCCATTTTTAAAGCATAAGCAATCCTTTCTTTTTCTTCTTTAATTTCAGGAGGGATTAATTTTATTAATTCTTTAATTTCTTGAGAGGAAAAGCCCAGTTTTTTAAGGGCTTTTATAATATTATCATCATTTTTATTTGGAGAAGTTTTATTTGAAAAATTTTTGATTTCTCCAGATAATTCAAGAATAATTCTTTCTGCTGTTTTTTTACCAATTCCGGATATTGAAGCTAAAGCTTCAGGATTTTTTTCTAATAGAGCATTTTCTAATTCTTGAGGATTAATTGAATTGAGAATATTTAGGGCTAATTTTGGACCAATTCTAGGAATATTTATCATTTTTTCAAACCAAATTTTCTCTTTTTCGGTTAAAAATCCATAAAGTTTTGCGAAATTTTCTTGTAAATGTAAGCAAACAAAAAAGCATTTGTTTTCTTGAATTTTTACTTTTTTAAGAGTTGAAGGAGTTGTGAGAATTTCTATTTGCCAATTGTTTATTTTTAAGATTAAGCCATCTTGTTTTTTTTGAATTATTTTTCCACTGAGAGCATAGATCATATTTGTGCTTTTTAAGTATTGACAATTTTTTAAAATATATTATGATTCCATAATCACTCTAAAATTTTAAATAGAGTGAAAATGAATTTAGATACTAGATTTATTTTACTATTATTTTTTTATGAGAGAAGTGTTAAATTTTGAAAATCCTTCTAATAGAGAACAAGAAAAGCAAGTTGATTTTTATTTGGAAAAGATAAAGGAAAAATGGGTAAATCCCAAAGAACAGGATGAGAAGTTTTTTGTTGATCGGCTAGAAGAAGAGGGAAAAATGCTTGCTAAGTTTTCTGAAGAAAATAAAATGAGGAGGATTTTCGAGATTTGTCAGCAATTAATGGTAAATATTAAAGATCATCCAGAAAAAATTCATAACTAATTATTTATTTCTTTAGAGGTTGAACTCTAAAGAAAAAGGAGGATATGAGTCATATTTTAGAGGAATTAAGACAAATTATCTCATCTTCAAAATTAAAGTTAACAGATCAGAATGATTTGTTTGTTTTTCTTCCTGTTTTACCAGAAAAATTATTGAAAGATTTGGTTGAACTTTTTCGTCAAAATCCGAAGTATCTTTATGAGTTTAATAAAAATTTCCGAGCAAGACTTGATATTTTGATTGATGGCAGAGATGAATGGGACAAGTTAATTGCTGAGGAAGAAAAAGTTTTAAAACAGGAAGAGGAGGAGGAAGAAATTTTTTAAGTTTTAATTTTATTGACTTTTATGCCAATAACAAAATCAGCAAAGAAAGCCTTACGTCAAGCAAAAAAAAGAACAGAAAGAAATAAAGCAGTTAAGAAAAATCTTTCTTATTTAGAAAGGCAGTTTAAGAAAGCAATATCTCTAAAGAAAAAAGAAGAGGCAAAAGACATATATCAGAAGCTTCAAAAAGCCTTAGATAAGGCTGCCAAAGTTAATGTAATTAAAAAAAATAAAAGTAGTAGAAAAAAATCTCGTTTAATGAAGAAATTAAATAAGCTCCTCAAGGAGGAGGCTCAAGAGTAATTCTTGATTGACTTTATTTACAGTTTTCCTTTTTAGGTCTATTGTCAAAAGTTGATGATAGACTTTTTTTATTTGTTCTTGTGTATAATTATTTGAAAATTTTGCTAATTTTGAAAGGTAATAGGGATGAAGATTTAACTCTTTAGCAATGGAATAAAGACTTTTCTTTTCTTTTAATTTGGATTTTAAACGATAAATATTAAGAAATTGCTTAGCTAAACTAAAGATTATTTTTTCAAAAGATTCTCTTTGGTTCAAGAGGTGGTTTAGAATTTTGAAAGCTTGTTTTTTGTCTTTTTTGCCCAAAGTGTTCAAAAAGTAGAAAATATCTTCTTCATTTAAACCTTCAGGGCAAAGGGACATTATTTGTTTTTGGGTGATTTCTTTTTCTTTTTCTTCTTTTACTAAAGAAATTAGGGCTTCAAGGGAGGATTCTATTTCCCAAAGATTAGATTTACATTGATTGATTAATAATTCAGCATTTAAGCTCTTTATTTTGATGTTTTCTTCATTTAGTTTGTTAATTATATATTTTTTCAGTTGTAAAGGGGTTAAAATTTTAAACTCTTGGCATTTAGCTTTCTTTTTTAAGAGTTGGAAAAGATCTTTTGTTTGGGAGGAAAGGGAATTTGGGTTTATTTGCTTTTCGTGGATTATAACAATATTTGGCTGAGACTCTTTTTTGAGGTATTTAATAACCTCTTCAATAAGACTTGGGGAGGAATTAAAAAGATTTTTTATAATAATTAGTCTATTTTTGCTAAATCCTTGAGTAAAAAGAGAAGAATGGAGTTGGTTTTTGCTAGTTTTAAGAGCATCAAGGGTTTCAACCCCAATTTTTTTATTTGAAGAAATGAATTTCTCTTTTATTTTTTTTAATTTATTTTGAGAACGAAATGTATCTGGCCCGAAGAGAAAAATGATCATATAAAAAATTATAAAAGTTTACTTTGTTTTTTCTTAGGAAGACTTTCTATTTTAGAGATTAAGCTCTTAAAGCCAAATTCTTCCAAAAACTTTTTAACTTCTTTTAGATCAAAGGGTTTGACTTGGCATTCTTTGTAATCTGCTTTGATTTTTTTGTTATTTTTTAGTTCTATTAAATTTTTAGCCAACACTACTTTTTCTTTGTTTTTTAATAAAGATTTTCCTAAAGATGGTTTTATTTGCCAGGAATTTTCAGGAAGTTTTAGGTGTTCATAAATGTTTTCTATTGTTCCGAATTTTTTTAAAAGTTGAAGAGCTGTTTTTTCTCCTATTCCTGGAATACCTGGAATGTTATCTGAAGGATCCCCTTTTAAGCTTTTAAAATCAATTAATTGTTTGGGTGTGAGGCCAAATTGTTCTTTAACTGCATTTTCATCATATATCTGAATTTTATTTATCCCTCTTTTTAAGAAATAAACTTTAGTTTGTTTATCAATAAGCTGGAACGAATCTGTGTCACCAGTTACAATTATTTTTAAAATTTTGGGAGGTGTAGAGTTTTTCAATTGAGCAATTATGTCATCAGCTTCATATCCTTTTTGTTCCCAAGACTTTATTTTAAAAACATCAAGCAGTTTTTTGCTTAAAGGGATTTGGTCATAGAATTCTTGCGGTTGGGGTATGCGGGTAGCTTTATAATCTTTATAGATTTTATGGCGGAATGTAGGCCCTGGATAATCAAATGCGCAAGTTAAATATTCTGGTTGGAATTCCCGGATAATCTTTAGTAAAAGAACGGAAAATCCGTAAAGAGCATTAACAGTAATTCCCTTTGGGCTGGTAAGTTTAGGCAAAGCATGCCAAGCTCGATGAAGAACAGCAGGTGCATCAAGAATAATGAAGGTATTATTAGTCATAAGTAGAGGTATGTTGATAAAACTTGTTTTGAGCTTTTTTAAAAAGGTACCGGCGGGAATTGCACCCGCGCATAGCTGTTTTGCAGACAGCCGCCTTACTACTTGGCTACGGTACCAAACTATAGAAATGGCAGGAACGGAGGGAATCGAACCCCCGACCTCTGATTTGGAGTCAGAGAGTTTACCACTAGCCTACGTTCCCTTTATTTAGTTTCTTTGTGGATTGTATGTTTTTTGCAGTGTTTGCAAAATTTTTTTAACTCTAATCTATTTTTTAGAGTTTTTTTGTTTTTTCTGGTGTAATAATTAATTTGATGGCATTCCGAACATTCTAATTTTATTAGATTTTCTTGAGACATAATTTTTAACTTAAGCTATATAACAAAAAGCCGAGGGTGAGATTCGAACTCACAACCTCCCGCTTACAAGGCGGTTGCTCTACCATTAAAGCTACCTCGGCTTATTATTTGTTGAATGGTGGGTGCGGAGGGAGTTGAACCCCCAGGGCCAATTAAGGCATCGGTTTTACAGACCGCTCCCGCTCCCTACGGGACTACGCACCCTTTTCTAATTTGCCAAAGCCGAGAGTGGGGATTGAACCCACGACCTTCTGCTTACCATGCAGATGCTCTACCACTGAGCTATCTCGGCTTTTAAAAGGGCTAGGTTTTCTATAAGAACATTTTAGGAATTTTAAATAAAAAGTCAATAATAATTGCTTTATTTAAAGTTTGACTTGCTGGGGATAAAGGTTATACTAATAAAAAGATAAGTTTAACTTAGGAGGTAATGGTAATAAAAATTAAGAAAATTCGATTTAAAGTGAAGAAGGACAAAGTAGAGAGATGGCTTAAAAATACCCGGCCAGTTTTTTTAGCTTTTGAAAAGATTCTAAAGAAAAAGCCAGATATAGAAATATATTTAGTTGGAGGAGCTATTAGGGACTTAATTATGTCAGGGTCCCCTCAAGATTTGGATTTTGTGGTTAGAAAAGTAGAAATTGAAGAATTAGAAAAACTTTTAGCACCCTTAGGTAAGGTGAATTTAGTTGGAAGGAATTTTAGCGTTTTAAAATTTATCCCTAAAGGATGGAAGTTTTCTCATCCGGTTGATTTAGCTCTCCCTCGAAAAGATTATGCCTTAGGAACAGGAGCTTATCGTGATTTTGAAGTTCAAAGCGACCCTTATCTTGCTATAGAGGAAGACCTATCAAGAAGAGATTTTACAATAAATGCCATAGCTTTACCTGTAATTAAACAAGGAAAAGTATTTTTAAAAGGGAATTTTTTTGAAAATATTATTGACCCTTTTTACGGGAGGAAAGATATAAAAAATAAATTAATTAGGTGTGTTGGTGATCCAGAAAAAAGATTCCAGGAAGATTTTTCAAGAATGTTAAGAGCTTTAAGGCTTTCCTGCCAGCTTGGCTTTGGAATAGAAAAAAAGACTTTTAGTATTCTTAAAAAGAATATTTCCTTGCTTAATAAAATTAATCGGCAGGTAGTTTTAGAAAAAAATGCAAGCTCTGCTTCTCCAAAAGTTATTGAGCAAAGAGTAGTTCCCTGGGAGATTATTGGTGAGGAATTTTTGAAATCTTTTTCTTATAATCCTTTGAAGGCTTTTGATTTATATGATGAAAGTGGGGCTTTTGAACAGATTGTTCCAGAATTATTGAAGATGAAAGGCTGCCCTCAGCCTAAAAATTGGCATTCAGAAGGAGATGTTTGGCAGCATACTCGCCTTTGTTTGAAGAATTTGGATTCAACTAAATTTAAAAGAAAATTTGGAGCCAATGCTGTTAATCCTGAACTTATCTTAGCAGTGCTTTTTCATGATATAGGTAAGCCATATACCATTAAAAAGCCACCAGAAACAGATCGGATAAGATTTAATGAGCATGATATAGTTGGAGCTAAGATTACTAAGGAGATTTTAGAAAGATTAAAACTTTTTGGCTTCCCTGATTTCCCTTTTAATTATAAAGAAGTGATATGGCTGGTCCAACATCATATGATCTTAATTCAGGGAGACATTTCAAAAATGAAGTCATCAACAATAGAGAAATACTTTTTTAATCCTGTTTTTAGAGGAGACAATCTGTTGAAGCTTTCTTTTGTAGATATCCTTTCTACAGTTCCTTCAAGAGGTAAGCCGGATTTTTCAGATTTCAAGGCTATGGAGAAAAGGATTGAGGAAATTAAAAAAATGTCAGGTTCAAAAGGCAAAAGAGAAAAAATCCCTCATATTCTTTCTGGTGGAGAAATTATGAATAGGTACAAATTAAAACCTGGTCCAAAAATAGGGGAATTAAAGCAATTAATTAGAGAGCTTCAACTTAAAGGAAAGATTAGAACAAAAGATCAAGCATATGCTTTCCTTGATAAATTAATGAAAAAATAGAAATTTTAAGGATAAATTAAAAGAATTAAATAACCCTGATTATCAGGGTTATTTTTTTAAGTTTAATCTTGCGATTTAGAAAAAATCTGTTATTATAAATTTATGGAATCAAAAGACCAAAATCAGATAATTAAGAAAACTTCCTTAAAACAAGAAGTAGAATCTTCTTATCTTGATTATGCAATGAGTGTTATTATTTCCCGTGCTCTTCCTGATGTTAGGGATGGGTTAAAGCCAGTTCATCGGAGGATTCTTTATGCTATGCATGAAATGGGTTTGACCCATAAAGCAAAGTATAAGAAGTCAGCTAATGTTATTGGTGTTGTTTTAGGGAAATATCATCCTCATGGAGATCAGGCAGTTTACGATGCTTTGTGCCGAATGACCCAAGATTTTAGTTTAAGATATCCTTTAATTGATGGTCAAGGAAATTTTGGTTCATTAGAAGATAGCCCAGCTGCTTACCGTTATACAGAAGCTCGGTTAGCTCCAATTGCTGCTGAGATGTTGGCAGATTTAGAAAAAAATGTGGTGCCCTTTCGACCAAATTATGATGGAACAACAAAAGAGCCAGAAGTTCTTCCAGCAAAAATTCCTAACCTTTTAATTAATGGAGCAATAGGTATTGCAGTTGGGATGGCTACAAATATTCCTACCCACAATTTAAAGGAAGTATGCCAAGCTCTTTGCTATTTATTGGATAACCCAAAAGCAGAGGTAGAAGATTTAATGCAATTTATCAAGGGACCCGATTTTCCAACAGGAGGAATTATTTATAATAAGAAAGCAATAAAGCAAGCTTATTTAACTGGTAAAGGGCCTTTAACTGTTCGAGGAAAAGCAGAGATTATTGAAGAGAAAAATGATCATTACCAAATAAGTATAACAGAATTGCCCTGGCAAGTTAGTAAAGCAGATCTATTAGTAAAGATTGCTGAATTAGTCAGAGATAAGAAACTACAAGGAATAAAAAATATTAGAGATGAGTCAGCTAGGGGTCAAATGAAGATTATCCTTGAATTGAAAAAGGGAATTTCTGGTAAAAAAGTTTTAAACAAATTGTTTAAGTTAACATCTCTTCAAGAAAAGTTTTACTTTAATATGGTTGCCTTGGAAGAAGGGATAGAGCCAAAGCTTTTTAATTTAAAAGAAATTTTAGAAGAATTCTTAAAACATAGAGAAAAAGTTCTTTATAAACGATATGAATTTGATTTAAAACAAACAGAACAAAGATTACATATTTTAGAAGGATTTTTAAAAGCAATCGCCCATATAGATGAGGTGATTAGAATTATTAGAAATTCTGCAAGCTATAAAGCAGCTGAACTAACTCTTAAAAAGAAGTTTAATTTATCAAGTCAGCAGGCTCAGGCAATTTTAGAGATGAAGCTTCGTCAATTGGTTAAGTTGGAACGAGAAAATATCTTGAAGGAATACAAAGAAAAGAAAAAGTTAAAAGAAAAAATAGAAAAAATTTTATCTGATCCAAAGGAAATAAAAAAAGTTATTAAGCAGGAATTAAAAGAAATAGAAGAAAAATATGGAGACGAAAGGAGAACAACAGTTATTGAACAGCCTGAAAAAGAAATAAAAGAAGAAGAACTTATTATAGAGTCTCCAACTTTAATTATAGGAACTCGTTCAGGTTATATTAAAAGGATTTCTCCAGAGACTTTTCGTCATCAAAATCGAGGAGGTAAGGGTGTTATTGGATTAACTATAAAGCAAGAAGACGAAGTAGCTCATTTAGTTTTTGCCAATACCACAGATAGCCTTCTTTGTTTTACTGACAAAGGAAAGGCTTATCAAATGAGAGTTTTTGATATTCCTGAGGCAGGAAGAACTTTAAGAGGTAAGCCTTTGGTTAATTTTTTGGAAATAGATCCAAAAGAGAAGGTTTTAGCTATCTTAGCTATAAATAAAAAACAAAGTAGCCAAGGAAGTTTAGTAATGGCTACAACTCGAGGTAATGTTAAGAAAATTCTTTTAAAGGAATTTGAAACAACAAGGAGCACAGGGAAAATTGCTTTTAAGTTAAAGAGTAGTGAACAATTAAAGTCAGTCAAACGAATTTATAAAGATGATTTGATAATTTTAACTTCTTCTCGAGGACGGACAATTTGTTTTAGTGAAAAGGATTTGAGATTAATGGGGAGAAATTCAGGTGGAATAAGGGGGATGAAGCTTCAACAACAAGAAGAGTTGGTAGGGCTGGATGTAGTTAGAAAACAAGAGTTTAAAAGATCCTACCTTTTGCTAATAAGCGAGAATGGATTTGGTAAAATGACAAGTTTGTCTAAGTTTGCTCTTCAGAAGAGAGGAGGGAAAGGCTTGATTTCTTTTAAGATTAGCCAGAAAACTGGTAATGTAGCAGGAGCAATGTTGATTCCACCTTTTATTCCAGAGTTTGTTAAGGGGGATATTTTGATTGTTTCTAGTTTAGGCCAAGTGTTAAGGATTAAGTTAGCAAGCGTACCAAAAATGAATAGAGCAACAATGGGAGTAAGACTTATCCGTTTAAATGATTCAGATAAAGTAGCTTCTTTTACTCTAGTTTAAATATTGATATAATTTTATATGGACATTGTTGATTTTTTGGTTAGAAATGGATACCTTAGAACGCCAAGGATAATTCAAGCTTTTCGGAGAATAAAAAGAGAGGATTTTGTTTCAAGCTCTTTGAAAGATCTAGCCCAAGTTAACAAACCCCTCCCAATAGGTTTTGAGCAGACGATTTCTCAACCGCTAACAGTTGCTTTTATGTTAGAACTGCTTCAGCCGCAAGAAAGGGATAAAGTTTTGGATGTTGGAGCAGGTTCAGGATGGGTTAGTGCTTTATTGTCAGAAATAGTTGGACCAGGAGGAAAGGTTTTTGCTGTGGAAAGGATCCCTGAGTTAAAAAATTTTGGAGAAAATAATCTTAGAAAATATGATTTTATAGAGTCAGGAAGGGTAAAATTTATACTTGGAGATGGCTCAAAAGGTTTGCCTGAGGAATCGCCTTTTAATTGTATTCATGTTGGAGCTGCTGCAGAGGAGATTCCCCCAGAATTAAAAAAACAATTAGCTATAGGAGGAAGAATGGTTATTCCAGTGAAGCAGGATATTGTATTTTTAAAAAAGAAAAAAGAAGATAAATTTGAAGAGAAAAATTTTTCAGGGTTTGTTTTTGTTCCTTTAATTACCCATTAACAATTTTTATATAAAGTAAAGCAATGAAGATATTTTTTCATAAAAAATATATTTGGATATTATTGTTTATTTTTTTATTATCTTTCTTCTTTATTAAAGGAGGCAAGGTATATGGAGAGGAGAGCAAAGAGCATCTCTTTAATGATAATTTGCTTATTCGACTAAAGGGTTCTTCAAAAATTTACAAGGTTCCTGCTTATGGAGAGGTAGAGGAAAGAAAAAAAATAGTTTCTCAGATGGAAGAAGTGGATTGGGTTGAGCCTGATTATATTTATCATTTATCTGGGTTCATCCCTCAAGATTCTTATTACTTAGAACAATGGTATTTGGAAAAAATAGATGCTCCTACAGCTTGGGATGTTGGCGGCTATGGACTTGATACAATAGTTGTTGCTGTGATAGATACAGGAGTTGATATAAGCCATCCGGATCTTTCTGAAAATATTTGGTTGAATTCTGAAGAAGCCCTAAACAACAAAGATGATGATGGTAATGGATATATTGATGATTTAAATGGCTGGGATTTTATAGAAAATAGCCCAGACCCTAAGCCTAAAATAGAAGGGCAATATTCAGAAGAAGCAATCCATCATGGGACTTTAATTGCTGGCATTATTGCTGCCCAGGGAAATAATAAGGAAGGTATTATAGGGGTAAGTCCAAAGGTAAAAATTATGCCCTTAAGGGTGTTGAATAGTCAGGGAGATGGCAGTACAAGCGATGTAATAAAAGCAATTAATTATGCTGTAGATAAAGGGGCAAAAGTTATTAATTTAAGTTTTGTCGGACCAGGAAAAAGTGTTTTTTTAGAAGAAGCTATTAAATCAGCCTGGGATAAAGGAGTTGTAGTTGTTGCTGCTGCTGGTAATGAAGAGGGTAGTTCTGGTGGAAGGAATCTTAATTTTAGGCCAGTTTATCCAATTTGCTATGATGCAGATTCTTCAGAGAATTTCATTATTGGAGTTGGAGCTACAGATAAACTAGATAAAAAAGCAGACTTTTCAGATTATGGATATAAATGTGTAGATATTTCTGCTCCTGGCGTTGGTTTTTTTGGTACTTTATTTTATGATGAAGCTAATCAAAAATTTCAAAAAAGATATGGAGGCTATTGGGCAGGGACATCTTTGGCAACGCCGATTATTTCAGGAACAGCAGCATTAGTTTTTTCGCAGAATCCTTTATTTAAACCAGAAGATGTTAGAGATATTATTTTAGATACAGCTGATAATATTGATATTTTAAATCCAGAATTTATTGGTCAAATTGGCAAAGGAAGAGTTAATGTTGGCAGGGCAGTTGTTTATAGTAGGACAGTGATAGCTGAGAGAAGTGTTTCTTACTATTTAGTAACTGGAGCTGGACAAGGAGGTGGTCCTCATATTAGGGTTTTTGATTTACAAACAAAAAAGCCAGTTAGCGGGTTTTTTGCTTACGATAAGAACTTTAAAGGAGGTGTAGATGTTGCTACTGGAGATGTGAATGGTGATGGCAAAGAAGAAATTATTACTGGAGCTGGACCAGGAGGAGGGCCTCATGTTAGGGTTTT
>JAGGUQ010000009.1 GCA_021158435.1 bacterium | reverse complement strand
TTTTTTGTTTATACTTAGCTGCTAAATAAACGTTGTTTAAAAGGAAGAATACAGTCAAAGGTCCAACTCCTCCAGGCACTGGGCTAAGAAAACAGTTTTTCTTTAGGCATTTTTTGTCAATGTCGCCAACTGGTTTTCCTTTTTTTCGGCTGTATCCAAAGTCAATTAAAATGCTTCCCCTTTTTACCATTTCAGGTTTAAGAAAATCAGGTTTTCCTAGGGCAGAAATAATCAAATCAAATTTTGAAAAACTTTGAGATTTTGGCTTAATTAATATTGTCGTTTTAATTCCTAATTTTTCTAATTGTTTTTTTAAGGGATTGGCAAAAACAAGACTGTTAGCAAGAATAAGAGCTTTTTTTGTTTTTGTTTTCTTTAATTTTAAGGCTTTTTTTATTAGACAAAGGATAGCTTGATGAGCTGGAGGTGAAAAAGGAGAGTTTTTTACAAAACCATCAACATCCAAGCGTGGCGGTATATGTTCTAATATTTTATCTGGGTTGAATTTTGCTGGTAAAGGTAGTTGTACTATTAATCCATGTACATTTTTTTTGAGTTTTTCAATTGCTTCAATAATCTTTTTTTGGCTGTCTTTAGAAGAAAATTCTAATTTTTTTATTTTTATCCCTAAATCTTTTGCTTTTTTTTCTTTAAGTTTGACATAAATTAAAGAAGCAGGATTTTTGCCAATTAAAATAATGCCTAAACAAGGCGTGCTTTTTAGTTCTTTTATCTTTGCTTTTAAAGTTTTTTCTTTTACTTGAACAATAGGTTTTCCTTTTATTATCATAGAAATAAGTATAAATAGGTTAAATTTTTTCTCAAGTATATACCTTGACTTTTTGATAATTTTGTTATACAATACCAGCGTTGATTTTTGTATTTAATAAATAATAAATAATTTATGATGAAAAATGTAAAAAAAGTTAAAAAAACAAAAAAGAGCAAGGATATAGATAAGATACTGTCTCGAGAATTGAGGAGTATAATGATAGAAACTAAAAACAGCCCAGAGAAAAAAAGCTCAACAAGGTTGTTGCTTGAGATGAGATATGGTAAATAGTTTATGAAGCATTATATTGTAGAGGATAGCAGTTTTGTTGTAGCTGTAATGGATAAAAACGATGAGTTTCATCAAGATGCTGTATCTGTATTTGAAAAATTGATGGAGAAAAAAGATAAAGTAAAGATACTAATCCCGCCCTTGGGCCTTTATGAAATTATAGTTACACTTAGTCGGAAGGGGATTCACCATAAAATGATTGAGAGGAAAATTATTAGTTTTTTACATATAAATGAGGTAATAGTAGCAGCTATTACTGAAAGTTCTGCATTTAAACATTGTAAGAGTTTATTGAATTTACCATCACAAAAACACTTTTTAAGAACAGGAGATTTTTTGATTGTTAGTTTAGCTGTGGATTATGAAGCTCAAATTTTGACCTTTGATAAAAAAGCATGGAGAAAAGTAAAGCCAATTTATAAAAAGATTTATTATTGTTCGTCAATAGGAAAAATGAAGAACGAAACAAAAGATTTTTTAAATGATCTAGACAAGATTTTAGGAAAGGGGAAATAGTAACCTATAAAGTGTTTTCCTCTTGACTTTTTTATTTTTTTCTTTACGCTTTTGTAAAGCCTTAAAGATTTTAGAAAGCTTTAAGAGCTTTTTAAAGCTCATTCTATTTTTAAAACTAAAAAGCCCCTCGCCGCCAAGCAAGAAGCTTTTTAGTTTTCACTAAATGGTTAGCCCATTTAGCTTATTTTAATTATAACATAAATTTTATTTTTATTTGTGGATAAGTCTATGAATAAACATCTTAAGACAATTTTAATTATTATTGGATTAGGAGTTCTTTGTTTATTTGTTTTTGTTTTCTTTATTTTGGAAACAAATCTCTGGTTATTTATGTCCCCTCAAATTCAGTCAGAAGTAGTTAGGTTTAAGATGGGAGAAAAAATGTCTCAAGGGTCAAACCTTCAAAATGAAGATGTTTATTTATTTTTGCAAAGCGAAGATTTTAATTTAACCAAAGCTATTGATGCGGTTTCTGACCAAACTATTCCAACTTCTCAGAGAGTTTTTGCTTTAAAGTCAATAAAAGTTTGGGTTAAGGAGTTTGACCAAAGTAGTCAAGAACAAGTAAAAGAAGTTTTTAAAGATTTAGTTCTTAACGAAAGCAATCCAGAAGTTCTTAGGTTAGAAGCTTTAAGGACTTTAGAAGAATTAAAATCGAGTAATTTGGATGATTTGGTTAAGATAATTGAAGGTGAAGATTCTTCTCCAGATTTAAGGTGGACATTACTTTCTTTAATTAGTCAGGATAATCCTGATTGGAGGATTTTTTTGCAAGCCTTAAAAAATGATCCAGATGATACTGTTCGGTTTAAGTCTGCTCAAGCAATTTGGGAATCTGCGCCAGAAGAAATTGTTCCTGAGCTTTTAGAAATTGCCCTGGATGAGAGTAATAGGCCTTCAAGCAGAGATTATGCCTTAATTGCCTTAAGACATTTATCTCAAAGATTTAATATTAATAATCGCAGTTTAATTAATTCTTTAATTGGGCTATTAGATGATGAACAATATAGAGTAAGGGTATCAGCTAGTGAAACATTATTTGCTTTAACTGGTAAAGATTGGCCAGTAAAGCCTGGCAAAGAAGAGGAATTGTTTATTGAGTAATTCTATAAAAATGTTTAAAAGAAGAATTTTTAAAGTTTTCTTA
>JAGGUQ010000004.1 GCA_021158435.1 bacterium | reverse complement strand
TTCATTCTCGGATCTGGGCCTCCTTCTCGAGAAGCAATAGCTATCATTCGGCTAACTTTAGTAAACATAGCCGCTCTTTTGGCATCAATTGCTCCTTTAAAATGTTTTAACTTTGCCCATTTACTATGTCCTGACATAAACAAATAAAATAAACTAGATATCTAAGGTCATTATACCCAAAATACCCCAAAAATCAAGGAAAAATTCCAGCTCTTAAACAAATTTCCCGGAGAAATTTCCCGGAGTCTACCTCCGGAGACTGCCTCCGGAGTCTACCTCCGGGATACGGGAGGAGAACCAGCTGTCCGGAGACTGCCTCCGGAGACTGCCTCCGGAGTCTACCTCCGGAGACTGCCTCCGGAGTCTACCTCCGGGAAGACAGGAAAATTCGCTGGGGGTGCCAGGCTTGTTTATTGAAAAAAATTAAAAGTCTGCTATAATTATTTTCTAGCCTTAATTTTTTACTATGAACAAACAACCCCTTTCATTAGACAATGAAAAGTTCATTCAATCAGTAGATAAGGAAAATTTAGCCAGAATACTAAATAATTTCCCTGAAACTTGTTTAAAAACATTAGAAAAAGCTAAAGATTCTCTGAAAATACCTGATTCTTGGAATAACTTTAAATTCAATAAAATTATTGTTTCAGGAATGGGGGGATCGGGTATTGTTGGCGATTTAACTAAAACTATAGCTAAACCATCAATCCCCCTTTTTACTAACCACAAAAGCAAAATAGGAGAATTATTGGATAAAAATACGCTTTCTTTAATAATCAGTTTTTCTGGAAAAACTAAAGAGACTATTTCCTGTTTTAATGAATCCATTAAAAAAACTCCTTATACTTTTGTTATTAGCACCAATGGAGAAGCTATTTTAAAGGCTAAAGCAAAAAAAATACCATTTTTCCAATTTAAACACCCTGGTCCTCCCAGGGCTGCTTTATGGACACAACTTGTTATTCTTATTAGTCTTTTAAAGAAACTCAGATTAACAAAAATAAAAGATTTAGAATCATCTTTCAAAAAACTTAAGAAAATTAATGAAAAACTATCTCCAAAAACCCCTACTCGCTCCAATTTAAGTAAACATTTGGCTTATTCAATATTTAAACATATTCCTGTTATCATCACTTTACCTGAAGAAAAGCCAGTAGGCCAACGATGGGCAACTCAATTTCATGAAAATAGTAAAAATTTTGCTTTTACCCTTGAACTCCCAGAAGCTTTTCATAACTTTGTTGAATGTAGACTTCCAGATTTTTTAAAATATGAATTAGTTTTTATTGTCCTCTCCACTAAAAACAAAAATTCCCACCTAAGTAAAGCAATAAAATTTTTTGAAAAGTACAATTTTAACTATGAATTTGTCTCTCCTCTAGAAGAAAACTATTTAGAAAAAGTTATTCATCTTACCCTAATTGGAGATTGGGCCTCTTATTACCTTTCCATTCTTAATAAAATCTCTCCTTTACCAACAGAAAGAATTACTTGGTTAAAAAAAACATTAAGCTAAAATTAAATTCTAATAAAATAAAAAAGCCTGACTTCAGGCTTTTTTTATTTTGAAAATATTTGTTTATTCTTAATATTTTATCCTTTATACTCGTCTAAAGTAACCTCAACTGTTTTTTCTTCTCCTTTGCGTAAAATCTTTAGCTCAATTGTATCTCCTGGCTTATGCTTCCTAATTAACTTGCCTAAATTATTTTCCTTGGTTACTTTCTCTCCTTGTACCTCCAAAATTATGTCATTTTCCATTAAACCAGCTTTATCAGCTGGAGAACCAGGCACAACTGCTAAATCTGTAACATTTTCTCCTCTAACAATTAAAGCTCCATAATCAACAGGCAGGTTATTTTTCTTAGCTATACTTTCATCTATTAAAACATATCTTACACCTAAGAAAGGATAAACTACCTTGCCATATTTTTTTACTGATTCAATTACTTCCTTTGCTTGATTAATTGGTATAGCAAAACCTATTAACTGGCCCCCAGAAGCAATAGCTGTATTCACTCCTATTACTTTCCCTTGTAAATCAATTAAAGGACCACCAGAATTCCCAAAATTTATTGGTGCATCAGTTTGAATTACGTCTTCTAATGTTTCTGAAAATCCCCTTCCATTTCCAGCAGTAATTGTCCTTCCTACGCCACTAATAACACCTTTGGTTACAGTATTTCTATACTCCCCCAGGGCATTGCCAATAGCAATAACTGTTTGCCCAATTTTTATTTTAGAACTGTCCCCTAATTCCAAAGGAGGTAAATTAATACCTTCCACTTTTAGCAAAGCTAAATCATTAAAAGGATCAGTAGCTAAAATTTGAGCTTCATATTTTTCACCATCATTAGTAATTACTGTATAATCAGCACCTTGTTCACTAACAACATGTTTATTGGTTAAAATAAGGCCGTCTTCAGAAATAACAAAACCTGTTCCCCCGCCAACTTCTACTTTTCTTTGTCCTCCATTTTCATCAGGGTTATCCGGGACAGGTGTAGGTATTCTTGGCTCTTGATAAGGTTCAAACTGAAAGTTGAAAGGCCCAAAATCAAAAAACTCATCATTAAAAAAATCAAAAGGGTCCTGGTAATAATATTTAACATACTTTGAAACAACAATAGAAACAACTGAAGGATTAACCTTTTCAACTATTTTTGTTACTAATTCATCCTCACTTTTTATTTCAGGGACCACAACTTTTTCTACAGAACCTCGTGATCCTTCTCCCTCAACTTGTCCAATATTTTCCTGATTTAAATCCCCGCTTCCCAAATTCTCCTGAGACAAACTGTTATCTGAAATTTTTAAAAAATCCCATCCTAATGCTGAAAAAGCCTTTGGTGAATAAATTGTCGCAAAAATTCCTGACAAAGACCCAACAATAAAAGAAATTATTAAAGGAATGATAATTATTTTTACATTTTCTTTATTCATAGTCTTAATCTTACATTTTTAATATATTTTTGACAGGATTCTTTTAAGTCTTTTAAAAAATCTGAAGAATAATTTTCTGGCCATTTGCCTTTGGCTAGCTCTGGATGAAACTTTTGAAGTACATAAGTATCAGCTCCTTTCAAAGCTTCAGCAATTTCTAGTATATCTTTTTTTGTCAAAAAACCAGGAACAACTGTTGTTCTAAACTCTTTTTCTCCTGAAAATTCCAAAATTAAATTAATACTTTTTTTTATCTTGTCAACATCTACATTTACTCCGGTTAACAACTTGTATTTATTTTCATCCAAAGGAGCTTTAACATCCATTGCCCAAAAATCTACTAGCTTTTTTTTATTTAAAAATTCTATTGCCTCAGGGTTTGAGCCATTGGTTTCTATGCCAACTAATTTTTTTAAAGATTTTACCTTTTCTATAAAACCAACTAAGTCTTTAAAGTTCTTATCAATTGAAGGTTCACCTCCTGTGATCGCCAAACCATCAAGCAGAACGTTTTCCTTTAAAAATTTTAAAACATCTTTCTCTTTTATTAAAGGAAATTTTTCCGGATGTCTAGCTAAGTCAAAATTAGAACACCAAGGGCAAAAAAAATTACACCCACCAACCCAAATTACAGAACATATTTTTTTAGGCCATTCAATTAATGATTCTTTTTGCCATCCTCTAATATCAAGCATTATAAAGGTCTTGTTTAACTATTAACTAAGGCGCTCTCTTTTTTTAAGGAAAATTCTTCTCTTTCCTTAAATTCTTGAGATTTACCTTTATTCCATTGCTGTACTGGCCTTAAATAACCAACTATCCGAGAATAAACTTCTGTTTTTTCTTTGCAAACAGGGCAATTAAAATGTTCGCCAGCAATATATCCATGTTTAGGACAAATGCTAAAAGTAGGTGAAAAAGTAAAATAAGGTAATTGGAAATTAGTAAATATTTTCTTTAAAAGACAAGGAACAACTGAACTATTCTCTATTTTTTCCCCAATAAATGCATGAAAAACAGTCCCTCCTGTGTAAGCACACTGCAATTCATCCTGAAGTTTTAATGCCTCCCACAATCCTCCTTGAAAGTTCACAGGCAATTGAGAACTATTTGTATAATAAGGGGAATCTTCTGTCCCAGCAGTAATAATATCTTTATAGGTCTGTTTATCCTTAAGGGCTAACCTATAGGAAGTGCCCTCAGCTGGGGTTGCTTCTAAATTATAAAGATTACCTGTTTGCTTTTGGTATTCTACTAACTTCTCTCTCATAAACTTTAAAACCTCTAAAGCAAAATTCCTTCCTTTTTCTGTAGTTATATCAACTCCCATAAAGTTCAAAAGAGCTTCATTCATTCCAACCAAACCAATAGTTGAAAAGTGGTTGCCCCAATAACTGCCCCTCATTTCTTTGACAGATTTCAAGTAAACCTTTGAATAAGGATAAAGCCCTTTTTCCATAAAACGCTCTATAGTTTTTCTTTTTATCTCTAATGACTTCTTAGCTAAGTCCATTAAGGAAGAAAGGCGCTTAAAAAATTCAGATTTAGTTTTTACTAAATAACCAATTCTCGGCAAATTAATTGTAACAACTCCAATTGAACCAGTTAATGGTGCTGAACCAAAAAGACCGCCTCCTCTTTTATAGAGTTGGCGATTGTCTAATCGTAATCGGCAACACATACTTCTCGCATCTTCTGGTTTCATATCAGATGAAACAAAATTACTCCAGTAAGGAATGCCATACTTTGCTGTCATTTCCCAAATTGGTTCATAATTAGGATTATCCCAATCAAAGTCTTTAGTAACATTATAAGTAGGAATAGGAAAACTAAATGGTCGGCCAGAAGCATCACCCTCAGCCATAACTTCAGCAAAAATTCTGTTGAACATATCCATTTGCTCCTGAAAATCCCCATAAACCTTATCTTGTGGTTTTCCCCCTATAATCACTGGCTGCTTTCTCAAATGTTCAGGGACTTTAAGATCAAGGGTTAAATTCTCAAAAGGACACTGAAACCCAACCCGAGTTGGGATATTACAATTAAATAGGAATTCCTGTAATTGCTGGCGGACCTCTTTTTCACTAAGATTATCATAATAAATAAATGGGGCTAAATAAGTATCAAAAGAAGAAAAAGCCTCAGCCCCAGCTGCTTCTCCTTGTAAAGTAAAAAAGAAATTAACAATCTGCCCTAAGGCAGAACTAAGATGTTTAGCTGGAGTAGAGTCAACCTTCCCTAGGACTCCGCCAAAACCCTTAATTAAAAGCTCTTGGATGTCCCAACCCATACAATAGGTAGATAAAAGGTTTAGATTGTGAATATGAAAATCCCCCTGTTCATTTGCCTGACGAATTTCTGGGGGATAAATTTTAGAAAGCCAATATTTTTTACTAACCAAAGAAGAAATATAATTATTTAAACCTTGCAAAGAATAAGACATATTAGCATTCTCTTTTACTTCCCAATCTGCTTCTGATAAATAACTATCTACTGCATCTGTTGCTTCTTCTACACTTATCTTTGCTTCTCTTATCCGTCTCCTTTGTTCTCGATAGAGAATATAAGCTTTGGCAATCTCAACTAATCCATTTTTAATTAAAACCTCCTCAACAATATCTTGAATCATTTCTACTGTTGGGACCCTGCCTTGATAACGACGAGATAAAATCTTTAAAACTTCTTTAGTTAATTTTTTTGATTCCTCTCCATCTGTTCCTCTTGTTGCTGTAATTGCTTTAAAAATCGCGTTTTGAATTTTTTCTGGACGAAACTTAACTATTCGCCCATCTCTTTTTCTAATTCTTTTAGGACAAGGCATAATGTTAAAAAATTATTAAAATTAAATTCAAATTTTTAAGGCAGATCCCGGCATTGACTTTCCGGAGGCAGTCTCCGGAGGTAGTCTCCGGACAGCTGGGTTTCCCGGAGGTAGACTCCGGAGGTAGTCTCCGGGAAAACTCCGGGAAAAAATTAAGAAATTACTGATTTTATCTGATAAAATGTTTTAGGAACTAAAGGAGATAAAATATGACTGAAATTTATCAAGAATAAAGCAATACCAGATGCAGCAATTTTGTCAACCCATAGCTCACTTAAAGGAAATTTTATCAAAAGTTCTAAAATAAGACCAAGAATAAATGCTCCAATAACTAAACTAAATAAACCGCCAATTAAATGACTAATCAACCCATGAAAAGGAATAAAACTAAAAATCGTAAAAAGTTTTTTTACAACCAAAAAAAATAAAGAGACAACAACTCTAACAGCAAAGAAAATTAAAATAAAGCCCAAAATTTTTGCTAAATTCTCATTCCCCTTTACTAAAGACAAAATTCTAAAAGCAACAACTTCATAATAATGGCTAGCTAAAACTACCCCTAAAACCAAAGAAATTAAGCCGGAAAGAATATGCCAAATCCCATAAAATATTCCTGAAACAAAAAAGATAAGGAGAATGGAATAAATTGCTAAACTAACAATATCCATAAAAACTACCTAAAAGTTTTTAAAGACCTTTTAAAAACATTATAACTAAATTTCGAAAAAAATTAAGGCTTAATAAATTGATACCTAGGGAAGTTAGACTGAGCTATTCTTTTATAAGAAGAAAGCATTGTTGAATAAATCCCTTCTCCTTGTATTTTCAAGCCTATAACTAATTCTGAAGATGGGGTGATTGTATAATTAATACTCTCACCTGACCCTCTCAGATTATTAATTCTTAACTTATAATAATAATCATTTGATAAAATTAAATTAACTGGCCAAGAAGAGTAAGTTGTTTGCGACCAAGTTAAAGGAGGGTCTGTTTTTAAAGCTGAACTTAAAATGAGTTCACTTGATGAACCATCATCAGTACTAATTGAAAGACTGGTGGGATAAGTTGCTCCATTAATGTCTAAATTTAACTGGAAACTCCAACCTGGAGATAAACTTATAGACCAAGGATTAGTATTGCTAATTGGGCCTGAGGAACATTGAGTAGAAGGAGCCGGGCAATCACTATCCAGTTCAATGCTGTCAACTTGATAATTTGTATCCTCGCTTAAAACACCTGAAAGGGTATAATCACTATAATTTTTTTTATTCTTTAAAATATCATAGCCGGCTATTTCAATTGCTGTTTCAGCAGCAAAATAAGCTTTTTCTGAAACTTCTACTCCCTTAGAAATCTGACTATAACGGATTATAGTTTGAGCCACTAATAAAATTCCGGTCAGAATGGAGGCAATAATCACTAAAACCAAAATTAAAGCTATAGCTTTTTTATTTATTCTCTTTTTGTCCATCTTTGCAAAACAGTTTGTTGAAAAAATATATTATTACCTTTAGCCTTTTCTTCTGTTGGTTCAACTTCAAATGTTATAGTTACTCTAGGTTGTTGCTTCTGAGCAAACGAAGAAGAACTCTCATCAAATGGATCTTCATCTGGATAAACATAAAAATTCAAAGAAAGCACGCTAAGCTTGCTGCTTGTTAAATCTTCATAATCTTCATCTTGGCAAGTATTAGAAACATAGGAACAACTTTGAGTGAGTTCTGTTTTATTCTTTACACACCTTTGGATATATCCATTGGAATCAACTGTTTGCCGCCGGTAAAAAATACAAACCTCTTCATCAATATCAGTTAAAATTAGCTCTCCGGTTGGAGAAACAATGGGTTGGGCATAAGCACTATAATCTATTTTTGAACCTCGAATATCCTTAGTTAATAAATTAATTACAAACTGCCCTTCCTGCTGAAGGTCTGTCTGACCAAGGGTTTTCTCCCTTGAACCAATCACATAAACATAAATTCCAACAACCAATAAAATCACAATACTAATTATTCCTAAGGACACTAAAAGCTCAATTAAAGTAAAACTTTGTTTTTTGTTAATCTTTAACATTTTAGTCTCTCCAATCAGTTAAAATCATATTTAAAGAAACACTGTGCCAAGACCCTTTTTCCCTCCAAATTACAGTGGAGATAATTTCCCTAGCACATTCACTATCAAGACACCCATTAGAAGGTGTAAAATCTTTCACTTCTATTATTCTTTTAAAAATTGCATTATCATAACTACTACAATTATGTCGATAAACTGAAGGGTCTCCTTCTAAACAAAGCCAACAATTTACACATTGCTCAATATCAGAATTATCTGGCGAAGAAAGTCCATAACCAACACCACTATTATCTATTTCCTCGCTATTCCACTGAACTCGATAAAAACCCGGGCTAAATTTGTCTAGCCAATTAATATCAGGGTCTAAATCATAACTCATTTTTATAGCTTGAACAACTTCTAATCCTTCCCTAACTAAATTAATTGCAATTACTCTTTCTTGTGATTGCCCCCCTAAATTTAAAAAAGCTTGCCCTACAGAGGCAATACCAATAACAGCTGAAGCAGCTATTATTACTGCTATTAATGTTTCAATTAAACTTTGGGCTTTTTTATTCTTTATAAACATTTTATTTTATTATCTCTATTTTTCCCTGATTATTTACTTCAATGGAAACTTGCTTATTAGTAGCACTTTGAAGAAGGATGATTTGAACTGGGGTAGTTAAATCTGAACAACCCCCATTTCCCCTTTTTACACTTGCTTCAGGAGCAGAAAAAACAATGGTCGAAGGATAATCAATCAAACTAATTCCTGATTCTAAACTAAATTCCTGAATAAGAAAATTATTATCATCAGCTGAACTAAAGGCACAATCATCATCATTCTCAGCAAAAAGAACATATCCATCCTCAGAAAAGCATATCCCATAATGTTCTGGCCGCAAGGAATCTAAAATAGATCCAGTCAAGGCATCTGCTTGAGCAGTTCTAATAATACTAACTAATTTATCTGCTTCAGAATAAAGAGTTAATTCCCTTTCTCCCTGCCGATAACTAATCAAAACCATAGCAGAAATCAAAACTACGATACTAACAACTACTAAAAGCTCAATTAAAGTAAAAGATTCTTTCCTGGTCATTTTTTCTTAACCTAAAACATTAAGTAAATAAAACTAGGAAAGCTCCCAAAACTAGAAAGGGTCCTAATGGCACAGCGCTTTTCCATTTTTTTCTTTTTAAAACAACCAAAATAAGACCAACTGCGCCACCAATAATATATCCAAAAAATAAAGAAAACAAAAACAACCAAGGTTCAGCAAAAAAGGCAGCTAAAAAACACCCAATTCTTAAATCTCCTAATCCAATCCCCTTTCCTTTTGTCAAAAGGTATTGAGAACCAAAAAAAACAAGTCCAACCAGTATCCCTAAAGCTATTCTTTGCCAGGGAAAACCAAGAAAAATATTTAATAAAAAAACAACTAATAATGCCGGCAAAACAACTATATCTTCAATTATCTGATATTTTAAATCATAAACAAAAATAAAAAGCAAAATAAATACACCTATCCAATCTCGGATAGTTTTCAAAATAAAAATGTTCTGAGGGGATAGATCTGTTGAAAAAGTTTGCCCCATATTCCAACCAAAAACCAAAGGGAGCAAGCCAAGATTTTTTAAGGTCACTAAAACAAACAAAATACCTGTAACAAACTCCAAAAGAGGATATTCAAAAGAAATTTTTTCCTGGCAATATCTACAACGGCCCCTTAGCAACAAAAAGGACAATAAAGGAATATTATCCTTAGCAAAAAGTTGATGCCCACACTTTGGACATATAGATCGGCCAAGTAAAGTTTTCCTATGAGACAAGCGCCAAATTAAGCAGTTCAGAAAACTCCCTGCTGATAGACCTAAAATAAAACTAAAAACTAACCAAAATACAAGCATACTTAATTTTAAAAAAAATATTCAACAACTTCAACAAGCCTTTTTTCTGTTAAGGTTCTTTTTTAATTTCAAAAGAATAAAACAACGAAAGGGGATGGCCATAAAATATCTAATTAAAAAACCAACTAATCCAAAATGTTTTCTCCAATAATAATTTTGAGACTGATAGTAAAACTTTTTTCTATAATAATCATTAGACAAACTACCCCCTTGCAAGTGAATCACTCGAACTAAAGGATAATAAACAACTTTATAGCCTCTTTTCTTTGTCCTTAAACAAATATCATTATCTTCATAATACATAAAAAATCTCTCATCAAATCCACCAATTTGCTTAAAGATATTTTTGCGAATTGCTAAAGCAGCTCCAGAAACAGCATCAACTTCAATTGGTTTGTCTTTAATTATAAAATTTTGTTTCTCAAACTTTCTCAAAATAAAAGAAAGCAATCCTTCCTTTTTCAAAAAGGCCCAAGGCTGGGGGCTCCCATCAGGCAAAATAAGGCAAGGAGACACAATACCCACCTTATCAAAATTTACAAAGAAATTATAAATTGGCTCAAAAATATTATTTTTTATTTCTGTATCTGAATTTAAAAAGAATAAAATCTCTCCTTGAGCTATTTTGGCCCCCTGATTGCAGGCACGAGCAAAGCCCAAATTCTTTTTATTTTCAATTAGAACAGCCTGAGGGAAGTTTTGTTTAACTAAATCAACTGAATTATCAACTGAACCATTATCAACAACTATTACTTCATAATAAGGCCAATTTATTCTGTAAATAGACTTAAGGCAGTTAAACAACAAGTTTTTCCCATTCCAATTAGGAATAATAATTGAAATTTTTTTATTATTCATTGCTTTCATTGGTTCCCTTTAATTTTTCCAAAAAATTTTCAATCCTTTTATCATCTGGGGAAATTTTTAAAGCAATTTCAGCAAAATTCTCTGCTTTTAATAAATCTCCCTTTTTTTGATACAACAAAGCAATACCAAATGGCCAAGCAGAATCTCTCGGATTCAAAACGAATCCATGAAAATTTTCCTGAATTGCTTTGTCAATATCTCCTCTCTGGAAATATATATCAGCAACTTTTTTATGGATATGATACTGAAAAGGACTAGCTTTTAAAATTTTTTTCCAATAAATAAGCGCTTCATCCAAATTATTCTGAGCTTGATAAATTTCTCCAAGCTTCTCATATACTTTTATTTTTTCTCTAATTACCTCCTGACAATGTCCTTGATTGACTAAAGGGTCATCCTGACAAACACTAGGGTAAAGACTAAGGGCTTTTTTACAAATTCTTTCTGCTTTTAACCAGTCCTTTTTATAAATCTCTAATTGACACCAGTTATTATATACACCAGCTACTAATGGTGAAAGTGAAATTATTTTAAAATAAACATTTTTTGCTTTAATATAATCCCTTTGCTCTTGGGAAAAGCGATATTTTTCAGATAAAAGTTCTCCTTGTTTTAAAAATATAGGTAAAGTTTTAGCTTGTTCTGGGATAGATTCAACTGCCCTTATTCCTACACTTAAAATAGCTGTTTTAGCATAAGAAGTAGAATAATACTCATCTGCTGCTCTTTTCATACCTTGAGCATATTCATTTTTGTAATAAACGCGCCAAAATGGAGCAAATTTCAAAGCAGAGTTATAAGAAACAAAAATTTCTGGCCAGTCTGCTTTAATTTCTTTAAAACGAGCTTGAGCTAAATAAAATTCTGTTAAATACAATCTAATAACTAAATGGTAAAAAGCAAAAGAAAATAAAATTAAAAGAAAGCAAATGCTTGTTATTTTTAAAAAAAGATAAAAAACAGACTTAACCCGCATAATTCTTCAAGCTTAAACAATTAATTAATGCTAAAAACCCCACAAAATAAACAGCTGTAGGAATAATATGAAAAGAAAATAACAAAGAAACCAAATAGCCAAACACTCCTATTAATAAAGCAAGGACAATTGATCCAGAAAAATCCAAATTCTTTAAAGATCTTTTAAGACCTAAATAAAAGCTAATAATTAAAAAAAACAAGTAGGAAACTAAACCCAAAACCCCACTGGTCAGCAAAACATCAAAAATTTCATTATGAGCCCTATCTGGATAATGATTGATTGCTTCTAAAACAGCAAATTCTGGACGATAATAAGAAAGATAATAAAACCTTTGATTTTCCAACCCATACCCTAAAATCGGTTTTTGTAAAACTAAATCTATTGCATCTCTCCAAAAAAATAAACGGAGCCTACCTGTTGCCCCGCCAAGATTAGCCAAAGAACTAATCCTTGCTTCTAAAGTATTTTCATGGCTCTGATTGAAGGACAGATTAGAAATATCCAGCTCCTGAAAATGAAATAAAACAAAAATAAAATACAAAAATAGCAAGACAAAAGTAAGTAAACTCAAACCAAGAAAAATATAAAAAGTCCTCTTTTTCTGAAAATAATAAAGCAAAAAAAGAAAAACAAAAAATATCTGACCAAAAAAACCTAACCAAGCTCCTCTACTTTGAGTAAAAATAAGAATAAAAATATTCAACAAAAGTAAAAACAAAAAGGGCAAAATAACTAAAAAAGATTTTTTTTCTTTAATCACTTTTAACAAAACAAAAACTAAACCCCAAAAAATCAAAGGCATGGTCAAAACAAGCCAAGAACCGAGAAAATTAGGCTGTCCTAAAGTAGAAAAAACCCTTTTTGTTAAAACTGGCTCCTCTGACCACTGAATAAAATCAAATCCTGTTAATTGTAGAAGGCCATATAAACAAACAAATAAATTCACCCCAATAATAACTCCAATTATTTTAACTAATTGGTCTTTTGTCTTGAGGTTAAAAATTAAAAAACAATAAAACAAAAAAAGAAACAACCAAGTTAGAAAACCAAAACCCCTTTCATATGACCCCCAAAAACTAATTAAAGAATGTTCTGAAAATAAACTTGATAAAAAATTAACCACAATAAAAATAAAAAAAGGAACAACAGCTAAAAATAAATCTTTATTGCTAAGAAAGAATTTTTTATCCTGTTTTACCCCCTTTCTTGAGAAGAAAGAGTTGATTACTTCTAAAACCCAAAAAAAGAAACAAAACAACAAACAACCATAAAAACTAATTTGCCAGGCAATTGGAAATGGTTTTAAAAAAAATTGACCAAAATAAAAAGGAACTATTAAAAAAACTGCTAAACAAGATATATCCAACCAAAATCTAATTTTTAAAAAATTTCTTTCTACCATACACTTTAGATTATAACAAAATTAAGCAATCTTCACAATCTTAGAAAATAATTCCCATCCCGGAGTCTACCTCCGGAGTCTGTCTCCGGGAAATCTACTTTATTTAATAAATAAAAAAACCCGAAGGAAACGGGTTTTTCTATATAAAAAGATAAAATTAAAAACTAATCAGTAATACCAGATGGGGTAGCTGTTCTCACCCCTGCTGAAATACCTCCACTATCTGAACCTAAACAATATTTGAGGGTATAACTTGTGTAAGGAGAAGAACCCACTGTAGCATAAGTATAAGTATCTCCTCCTGCAGGACAGCCAGTTGGACAATCACAAGGATTAGGAGCACTTGGGACATTAGCCATATAAATAGTGTCTCCTGAAGATAAATCACTTAAAGATGAAGGGTAGCCATTATTGTCTAAATAATAAAGCTCCAAAGCAGTCTGGATTTGTTTAATATCAGCTAATCTTTTAGCATCTCTAGCTCTTGCTCGGGCATTGTTTAAAGCAACAACAGAAATAGCAGCTAAAACAGCAATAATAGCTACAAC
>JAGGUQ010000024.1 GCA_021158435.1 bacterium | reverse complement strand
CTTTTTTAAAAGGAATAAAACTTTGTTCAATTTATCCTATTTATCAAGCAAGGGCAAAAAATAAATACAGGAACATTAGCGTTCCTGCTTTTAATTTTAGAACATTAACCTATGAGTCTGCTCAAAGGTTATTCAAAGTTGCTAAAAAAAACAAAGTTGCCCTTTTCATAGTTGAATTAGCTGCCTCTGAAATAAAATATACAAATCAATCTTTAGCAGAGTATATTTCGGTTATTTTAGCTGCTGCTTTAAAACAAAATTTTTCTGGATGTTTGTTTTTTCAAGGAGACCACTTTAGTTTTAAGGAAATGAATTATAAAAAGGATCCAGATAAAGAGATACAAAGAGTAAAAGATTTAACTTTGCAAGCTATAAAAGCAGGTTTTTACAATATTGACATTGATGCTTCTGATTTAGTTGATGAAAACTGTATTAATCCCCAAGAATTAAATGCTAGTTTAAGTGCTGAGATGACAAATTTTATCCGCAAAGTGCAACCTAAAGATATTATGGTTAATGTTGGAGTAGAGGTAAGTCAAATAGGTGGTAAGGATACAAGTTTTAAAGATATAGAAATGTTTATGAAGATATATCAGGAAAAAATATCTGAATTTGGATTAAGAGATAATCAAGGTACTTTTAAAATAGGAATACAAAATAGGAGTGCTCATGGAGGGGTTGTTTTGCCTGATGGTTCTTTGAAAAAAATAGAAATAGATTTTTCTTTTTTAAAAAAACTTAATGCTTTAATTCAAGAAAAGTATAAGTTAGCTGGGGTTGTTCAACATGGAGCTTCTACTTTAGAAAATAAAGTTTTAAAAAAATTCCCTAAGTCTCAAGTAATAGAAGTCCATTTAGCAACAAGATTTCAAAACTTAATTTTTGACAGCCCGTATTTTCCTAATTCTTTAAGGGAAGAAATTTATCAATGGTTAAAAGAAAACAAAAAAGATGAGTGGAGTTCAGAATGGACTGAAAAACAATTTATTTACAAAATGAGGAGAAAAGCCCTTGGACATTTTAAAAAACAAATTAGAAATATAGATGATTCAGCAAAAGAAAAAATTCTCTCTTCTTTAGAGAGAGAGTTTGAGTTTTTCTTTAAGAGTTTTAATGTTAACAAAAGTCAGGAGTTAGTTTCTAAATATCTCCTTTAGACATTTTTTCTAAAGCAGCAATTCTTTCTTCAACTGGAGGATGAGTAGAAAACAGCTTAATAAACCAGCTGTTTTTTTCTTTTCCCCGAAAAGGGTTAGCAATATACAGATGAGCAGTTGAAGCATTTGCTCCTTTTAAAGGATTTGGATCAGCAGAAATTTTTTTGAGAGCTTTAATTAAACCTTCAGGGTATCTAGTTAAAAGTACTGCCGAAGAATCAGCTAAAAATTCTCTTTTTCTGGAAATGGCTAATTGGATAATTTGAGCAACTAATGGAGCTAAGATAATTCCAATAATAGCCAAAACAAGGAAAATAATACCCAGGCCTCCTTGTTTTTCATTTTTTCTTCCTGTTCCAAACCAGAATAAAGAGCGGATAAATAGTTGAGATGCTAAAGCAACTAAGCCAACTAAAACAACAATAGTGCTAGCTAAGAGAATATCTTTATTTTTAATATGAGAAAGTTCATGAGCAATTACTCCTTCTAATTCTGATTTTTCAAGTTTATCAAGTAGTCCTTGGGTTAAAGCAATAGCTGAATGATTTTTGTCTCGGCCAGTAGCAAAAGCATTTGGCTGAGGCTGGTTAATGATGTATATAGAAGGAGTTGGCAACCCAGCAGTAATAGCTAAATTTTCAACAATCCTGTAGATATAAGGGTTGTCTTTTTTTTCTATAGGTTTTGCCCCTGATAAAGAAAGAACAATTTTATCTGAGTACCAATAAGAGAGAAATGCCTGAATAAAACTAATAATTCCAGCAATGATTAAGATTAAGTAACTGTTAAAAATATAACTAAAAATCCAGCCTAAACCTAAAATTAGTAAAGCAAAACTGAGGATTAGAAAGAAGGTTTTTCTGTTATTAGAAGCAATTGTTTTATACACACTGCTCATACATCTTAAAAATTAACTTCAGGAGTTTGTTTTTCTTTTTCTTGTGTTCTAAAGAATTCAGCTGGTTTGAATTTGAAAATTCTAGCTAAAATCCTTTGAGGGAAAATCTCAATTGAAGTGTTGTAGTCTTTTACAACAGAGTTATAGAATCTTCTTGCTGCCTGGATTTTGTCTTCAGTGTCAGAAAGTTCATTTTGAAGTTCTAAGAAGTTTTGATTAGCTTTTAATTCAGGATAGTTTTCTGCTAAAGCAAAGAGAGTCTTTAAAGTGTTAGATAGATTATTTTCTATTTCCATTCTTTGTTTTTTATTTTGAACTTGAGAGGTTTGAGCTCGAAGAGAAGTTATTCTTTCAAGCACATTTTTTTCATGACTGGCGTATCCTTTTACAGTGTTGACTAAATTAGGAATAAGATTATATCTTCTTTTAAGTTGGACCTCAATATCAGACCAAGCTTCATTAATCCTTATTCTTCGGCGGACAAGGTTGTTATAGATAAAAATTAACCAGAGGATGAATAAAACGAAAATAGCGAGAATAATTTTCCAAGCCATAGTTTTAAAATTAAGTAAATAAATCAAGCCTTTATTTAGATAACTTTATTATAGCAAGCCATAGATGTTCTTCAAGGCATTTTCCAAACTTTCCCGGAGAACTTTCCCGGAGTCTACCTCCGGAGACTACCTCCGGAGACTGCCTCCGGGAAGTGTAATTTAGATTTTTTGTAAAATTTGAGAATTTTCTGTTATAATGTAAATGGATTTTAATGCTTTTGCAGTTAAAATCACGAATTTGAAGCAATTTATTATGACAACTGAATTGTAAAGGTCGGTTTATTAGGAGGGTGTATTAAGGATTACGTACGGCTTTTTATAAACTAGAAGAGATATCAATTGATTATGATAAATTATAAACAATTATACGAAAGGGTTGGTTCTGTAATTGGTTGGGATTTTAGTAGGATTGAAAAGAAGACAAAGGTTGTAGGCAAGAAGTGGAAGTACATTAGAGTTGTTAAAAGATATATCAATAAAGAAACAATTTTATTAGATGTAGGAACTGGCAGTGGGGAATTATTGTTAGAAGTCGCTCAATTTGTTAAGAAAGCATATGGCATTGATTATTCTAGAAGTATGATAAAAACAGCAAGAAAAAATTTAGCAGAATCTAGAGTGTCAAATGTAGAGTTTAAACTTGCTGATGCAAAGAGAATCCCTTTTTCTAAAGAGTACTTCGATGTTGTTATTTGTAGGCATTCAAATTTTTATCCTAAAGAAGTGTTTAGAGTTTTAAAGCCAGGCGGTGTGTTTATAACCCAACAAGTTGGAGAAAAAGATAAGGAGAATATAAAAAAGGTTTTTGGGAGAGGTCAAAATTTTGGGAAGAAAGTTGGTACCTTAATGAATAGATATTCTCGAGAGCTTAAAAAAGCAGGATTTGAGATTTTAAAAAAAGACACATGCAATGCTTTAGAATATTATGCTAATATGGAAGATTTGATATTTTTACTTAAAAACACGCCGATTATTCCGAATTTTAATATTAAAAAAGACCGAAAATTTTTAGAAGGGATTGAAAGAAGATACAAAACAAAACAGGGGATAAAAACCAATTCTTTCAGGTTTTTAATGATATGCAGAAGGCCAAATCCCTAGTTTACCTCTAGGAAGCAACTTTCCCGGAGTCTAGCTCCGGGAAGCTCGTTTTCCCGGAGGGTTTTCCCGGAGACTGCCTCCGGAGTCTACCTCCGGTCCGGGGTTAGAGGTAGGGTTATGGTGCCCCTAGCAGGAGTCGAACCTGCATCTAAGGCTTAGGAGTCCTTTGTTCTATCCATTGAACTATAGGGGCTTTTTCTTTGTTTATCATGAAATGTTTTATATATCTTTTTTAGGTGCGTGTCAGTAATGTGGGTGTAAATTTGAGTTGTAGAGATGTTTTTATGCCCTAATAAAGCCTGGATTGAACGAATGTCTGCTCCACTTCTTAAAAGGTCTGTTCCAAAAGTATGGCGAAGGCTATGAGGGGTGACTCTTTTCGTTAAGCCTGCTACTTTTGCATACTTTTTAACAAGTCTTTGAACGCTTCTTGGAGTTAAACCTTTTGAAATATTATTTTCTCCTGCTTTGTCTGTTCTGACAAATAAAGCAGGGGACAAATCTTTTCTTTGATCAAGATATTTTTTTAACCAGTATTTAGCTTGGTTGGAAAGAAAAACAACTCTAACTCTGCCTCCTTTTCCTTTAACATGAAATTCGTCTTTTTCTAAATTAATATCTTCAATTTTTAAATTGGTTAATTCAGAAACTCTTAACCCAGTAGAAAAAAGAAGTTCTAAAATAGCCTTGTCTCTTAACTTGGTTAATTCATTTTGTTCTACTTTTAAAGGAGCATTTAAAAAGTTTTCTAAATCTTCACCTTCTAAAAAGCTTATTTCTCTTTCTCTTAATTTTGGAAGTTCAATTTTTTCTGGAGCTAAAGATTTTATATCTTGTTTAGCAAGATATTTTAAAAAAGCTCTAATAGAAATTAAATAATAGGCTTGGGTATTAGGGGAAAGAAATTCCCCTTTATTTGTTCTTTGTCTGCTTAAATAGCGGCGGAAAGAACGGATAAGAGGCTGAGTTATTTGTTCTGGGCTATTTAATTCATAACCTTGATTTCTTGCCCATTCTAAAAATTTGCAAAGATAAAAATGATAGTTTTTTATTGTTAATGGACTTCTATTTTTTTCTATTTCTAAGTATTCTAAAAAGTCGTTTATTAGTTGATAAATAGGGTTGCTTTTAACTTTATTGTTATTTAATTTTTTGACTTCCAGTTTTGGCATATATTTTAGCTATTATTTGTATATAATAATACTTTTGAGTGTTTTGTCAATTTTTGCGACGCAATTTAGCTGTTGACGTTTATTTTGTATTTTGTTATATTACAATATCTATCCTATTTATTTTTTATTTATATAAGATAAGGAATATGTTGAGAAAAGAAGAAAAAACAAAAATAATTAAAGAATCACAGCGCCATGATAAAGATACAGGATCTACAGAAGTTCAGATAAATATTCTTAATAAAGAAATAGAAGAACTTTTAAAGCACTTATCTGCACATAAACATGATTATTCTTCCCGCCGTGGATTAATTAAGAAAGTTTGTCAAAGGCGCAAGCTTTTAAAATATTTAGCCGCTGAGGACCCAAAGGCCTACAAAAAGATGTTGAAAAAAATAAAAAGCAAGTAAAGTATTATTAATTTTTTTAAAATGGTTAATTTTAAAGCTCAGCGAGTTGGCATTTTTGTTGATGTGGCTAATATGTATCATTCAGCAAAAAACCTTTATAATGCTAATGTCAACTTCGCTAAAATTTTGGAAAAAACATTAGATGATAGGCAATTGATTAGAGCAATAGCCTATGTTATTCGCTCTAAAAGCAAGGAGGAGCAGACTTTTTTTGAGGCTTTGGCCCATCAGGGTTTTGAAGTAAAAATGAAAGATTTACAAATTTTTCCTGGAGGAATGAAAAAAGCAGATTGGGATGTTGGAATTGCTGTTGATGCAATAAAATTGGGGCAAAAACTTGATGTTGTTGTTTTGGTTAGTGGTGATGGTGATTATGTGCCTTTGATTAACTATTTAAAAGAGAATCTTGGTTGCCGAGTAGAGGTAGCTGCTTTTAGCGAGACTTCTTCAGGCAAATTAAGAGAAGTTGCTGATAAGTTTATTGATTTAAGTCAGAATAAAAGGGCTTTTTTAATCAGAAAAATTCCTTCTGGGAGGGTTTCTAAAGGAAGCAGGTAGTTTTTATTTATCAGAAATTAGTTTTAGATTGAATTAAATATGGATGATAATTTGAAGTTTTTTAGTCAGCAAAAATTTGAAACAGAATTTGGGGGGAGAAGGCTAATTGTAACAATTGGTGATATAGCTGGCCAGGCAAATGGTTCCTGTCTTGTTCAATATGGCGAAACAGTTGTTTTAGTCACAGCAACAATGGGGAAGGAAAATTCAGAAAAGGATTATTTTCCTTTAATGGTTGATTATGAAGAAAGATTTTATGCTGCTGGAAAGATTAAGGGATCAAGGTTTATAAAAAGGGAAACCAGACCCCCAGATGAGGCTATTTTAGCCTCTCGTTTAATTGATAGAGCAATACGTCCTTTATTTGATCAAGATTTAAGAAGAGACATTCAAATAATTGCCACAGTTCTTTCTTTGGATGAGGAAAATGACCCAGATATTGTTGCTTTTTGGGGAGCAGTAATTGCTTTAAGTATTTCTGATATTCCTTGGAATGGTCCAATTGCTGGTTTAAGAGTTGGTCTTATTCCTTCAGAGGAAGGTTATCCTCCTCAGTGGAGTTTGAACCCTACTTATAAAGCTAGAGAAAAAGCACTTATTGATTTAGTTGTTGGTGGCAAGCCAGATCAAATTTTAATGATAGAATCTCAGGCTAGAGAGCAGAACGAAGAGGTTTTTAAACAAGGGTTTAGTTTTGCCAATAAACACTTGAGGGAGTTAATTGAATTTTTTTCTGAAATTCAGAAAAAAGCAGGGAAACCAAAAAGAATGGATTTAATTGAAGAAATTAAGGAACAAAAAAAAGAATGGCAAGAATTAATAGAAGAATGGATAGAAAAGAATGTCCCGCGATTGTTTTTTGACAAGCCATTAAAGACAAAAGAGCAAAGAATGGTAGCTTTAGAGCAAACAAAAAAAGAATTGGAAGAATATTTAATTAGCAAGTCTTTGAATAAAGAAAAAAGAACTAAAGCCTTAGAAAGTGTTGAAAAGCTTGTTTCAAAGCAAATAGGCAGAGAAATAATAAAAAGAAAAAAAAGAATAGATGGTCGAGAGTTGGATGAAATTCGCCCTTTGTTTATTCAGGCTGGAGTATTACCTCGAACTCATGGTTCAGCTTTGTTTCAAAGAGGAGAAACTCAAGTTCTTTCCACAGTTACCTTAGGGGCTCCAGGCATGGAGCAATATCTTGATACAATGGAAGAAACAGGCAGAAAAAGGTTTATCCATCATTATAATTTTCCTCCTTTTTGTTCAGGAGAAGTTAGCCCCCTGAGAAGTACTGGGAGAAGAGAAGTTGGCCATGGAGCATTGGTTGAAAGAGGTCTTTTGCCTTTAATCCCTTCAAAAGAAGATTTCCCTTATACTATTAGGGTGGTTTCAGAGGTCCTTTCTTCTAATGGTTCTACTTCAATGGCTTCAGCTTGCGCTTCTATTTTAGCTTTAATGGATACAGGAGTGCCAGTTAAGAAATTAGTTGCTGGTATTGCTATTGGATTAAGCTCAGAAGAAAAGAATGGTAAAATTTCTCAGTACCAATTACTTACTGATTTGCAAGATGTAGAAGATGGTCCAGGAGGAATGGATTTTAAAGTAATTGGGACAAGAGATGGAATTACTGCTATTCAAATGGATACAAAAACTTCAGGTTTAAGTTTGGAAATTATTTCCCAGGCTTTGGATAGAGCAAAATCTGCCCGTTATAGAATTTTGGACCAGATGGAGAAAGTTTTAAAATCTCCGCGGCCTCATTTGTCTCCTTATGCTCCAAAAATCAGTGCCTTTAGGATAGATCCAGAGAAAATTCGTGATGTAATTGGGCCAGGAGGACGGGTAATTAATGATATTATTGCTAAAACAGGGGTAACTATAGACATTGAACAAGACGGCTTGGTTGTTGTTACTTCAGAAAGTGAAGATTCTTTGAAAAAAGCAGTTGATTGGGTAAAAGATATTACTAGAGAAATTAAGGTTGGGGAAGTATTTAAAGCAAAAATCACTCGCTTAGCAGATTTTGGCGCCTTTGCTGAAATTATTCCTGGTCATGAAGGTTTAATTCATGTTTCCGAACTTTCCCATAAATATGTGAAAAATCCAAGAGAGGTTGTTTCTGTTGGAGATGTTATTCCAGTAAAGGTAATTGGAATTGATGAAATGGGAAGAATTAACTTATCAGCTAAAGCTTTAGAAAAGCCAGTAAACACACATTATAGGAGGCATCCTAATAAAAATAAGAAAATAATAAAAAAGAGGTAGTAAATAAATTTATTTTTATGCCTGAAAAGAAACAAGAGGTAAAAACCTCTAAAAGAAAAAATGTTTTAGTTACTGGAGGGGCAGGCTTTATAGGGTCTCATCTTTGTGATTATTTGGTTAAAGAAAATAATGTAATTTGTCTAGATGCTTTGGTTGGCGGAGGGGATGTAGAAAATATTCGACACTTACTAGCTAATCCTTATTTTCGTTTTATTAAACATGATATAACCGAGCCAATCCCTCCCTTAGAAGAGGTCCCTGAATTAAGCACTTGGAAAATAAAATTTTCTGGCATTCAGGAAATTTATCATTTAGCTTGTCCTACCTCAGTAAAAAACTTTGATAAATTGAAAATAGAAACACTTAAAGCGAATAGTTTGGGAATTTTTAATATTTTAGAATTAGCTAAAAAATATCAGGCAAAAATTTTCTTTGCTTCTTCTTCAGTTGTTTATGGTCCGCGATTAAAAGACTTCCCTTATTTTAACGAAGAATATTTTGGTCAAGTTGATACTTTAAATCCAAGATCTTGTTATGACGAAGGGAAAAGGTTTGCTGAAACTTGTTTTAAGACATACCAGGAATTTTATAATTTAGACATTCGCATTGCTCGTATTTTTAGAACATATGGGCCTCGGCAACCACTTTTTGATGGACAAATGATACCAGATTTCTTTCTTCAAGCTTTAACAAATAAGCCCTTAGTGATTTACGGGGATGAAAATTTTTCCACTTCTCTTTGCTATGTTGATGATATTATTGATGGGATTATAAAATTAATGAATTCTTCAATTACCGATCCAATTAACTTAGGGGGGCAAGGAGAAATAAAATTAGTTGATTTAGCAAAAAAAATTATAGAGTTAACTGGTTCATCTTCTAAAATAGAATTTAGACCGCCCTTACCTTTTATGAGGCCCTTAGGTTTGCCTGATATTTCTAAAGCTAGGGATGAGTTAGGTTGGGTCCCAGTTACTACCCTTGAAAGTGGGCTAAACAAAATGTTAGAATATACCAAAGCTCGACGTTTATTACTTGAACCCTTGGTCTCAAAATATGATCAGCAATAAAACCTTAAAAATATTTGCTGTTGTTCCTGCTTATAATGAAGAAAAAAAAATAGGGCAAGTTATAGAAGGTTTAAAAAAATATATTTCAGATATTATTGTTGTTAATGATGGTTCTTTAGATAAAACGGCTCAAATTGCCAAAGAAAAAGGAGTAGTGCTTGTTTCTCATTGTTTTAATTTAGGTCTTGGAGCTGCATTAAGAACAGGTTTTTGTTTAGCCCTAGAAAAGGGAGCAGATATTATTTTAACTTTTGATGCTGATGGTCAGCACAATCCTGATGATTTAGAAAAAGTGATAACACCGATTTTGAAAGGCCAGGCAGATGTTGTTATTGGGACAAGATTAAAAGGAAAAGGCAATATGCCTTTAAGCAGAAAAATTATTAGTTTTTTAGCAAGTTTATTTACTTATATTTTTTACGGGAAATGGGTTTCTGATAGCCAGTCTGGGCTAAGAGCATTTAAAAGACAAGCTTTGGAGAAAATAAAACTTTCTTCTCAGAAAATGGAAGTTTCTTCAGAAATAATTGGGCAGATAAAAAAGCATAATCTCTGTTTAAAAGAGGTGCCTATTTCAGGGATTTATACTTCTTATTCATTGTCTAAAGGACAAAAAATAGTTTCTGGTTCAGTAAGAATAGTTTGGGATGTTCTTATTAGCAAACTTTTTAAGATATAAAATATGTTTTTAGGTCAGTTTTTGTTTGTTTTAGTTATTTTGTTTTTTATTTATCGCCTCTGGCGTAATTTTCTTAATAAAAGTATTAATAAAGTTCAGTTCATTGAATGGCTTGTTTTTTGGTTAATTGCTTTAGGTATTGTTATTTGGCCAGAAACAACTAGTTTTTTGGCTAGGGTTTTAGGAATTGGTAGAGGGGCAGATTTAATTATTTACCTTGCTCTTTTCCTGATTTTTTACTTTATTTTTTCTTTTACTCGGAGGTTAAAGATTATTGAGAAAAATATAACAAAGATTGTCCAGCAAATGGCTTTAGATGATTATAAAAAGAAGTCTTTTAAAGAAAAAGAAGATTAAATGACTTTATTAGATACAGATAATTTAAATAAAAACAAAAACAATAAGGGCCAGAAGCTGTCTTTCTGGGGCTATGTTTTTGATTTTGTTAAATTAATAGTTTTTGCTGTTATTTTTGTCTGGCTAGTTCATCATTTTATCTTTCAGCCTTTTGTTGTTTTTGGTCCCTCTATGGAGCCAAATTATTTTGACCAGGATTACTTGATTATAGAAAAGGTAACGAAATTATTTGGGGATATAAAAAGAGGCGATGTAGTAGTTTTTCGTTCCCCTCAGAATAAGGAAGATTTTTTGATTAAAAGAGTAGTTGCTTTGCCTAATGAAAGGATAAAAATAAGTAGGGGAGAAATTTATATTTTTAATGACGAACATCCTAAGGGTTTTAAATTAGACGAGACTGAATATTTGCCTTCTGGTTTAAAAACTGGGGGAGAAGTTGATTATCATTTACATCAAGGAGAATATTTTGTTTTAGGAGATAACAGGAATTTAAGTTTAGATTCAAGAGTTTTTGGTGTTGTTAGAAAAGATGAGATTGTTGGTAAACCTGTTTTTAAAGGGCTGCCATTAAAGGCTTTTGGTGCTTTAAATAAAAGGAATCTTTTTCAACAAATATTTTAATTTTTTTCTATGCCTAAAAAATCAAAGAAGAACAAGACAAAGAGTAAAAAAAGTCAATCAAGATCAAAGAAAAAAAAGTTATCAAGAGCTTCAAAAAAATCAAAGCCCCATTTTTATAATGTTTTTAAGTCTAAGCAAGAAGAAGGTTTAGAAATGGAAATAAAAAAACAGGACTACAAGATATTAAGAGGAATGAGAGATATTTTGTCCGATGAGTGGCGATATTGGGATTATTTCTTAAGCAAAGCAGAATCTTTAGCAAAAGATTATGGTTATAAAAGAATTGAAACACCAGTTTTAGAAAACCTTTCTCTTTTTGAAAGGTCTACAGGTCTTTCTTCGGATGTTGTTAGCAAGCAAATGTATACTTTTAGAGATAAATCTGGAGAGAAGATTTGTTTACGTCCAGAAATCACCCCTTCTATTGTTCGTGCTTACATTGAAAAGGGCCTGTTTCAACAATCTCAGCCAGTCAAGTTATATTATTTTGGTCCTATTTTTAGGTACGAAAGGCCACAAAAGGGTAGATATAGACAATTTTATCAGTTTGGGTTAGAAGTGATTGGAGCTTCAAGACCAACAATAGATGCTGAAATAATTTTATTTTCTAAAATTTTGTTTGAATCTTTAGGGTTGAAGGTTAAGTTTCAGATTAATAGTATTGGTTGTTTAGAATGTAGAAAGAATTATCGTCAAGAACTTTTGAAATTTTTAAGAAAAAAAAGGAAAGAGCTTTGTCCAGATTGTCAAAGAAGAATAAGTGTTAATCCTTTGAGGGTACTTGATTGTAAGAATAAAAATTGCCAGGAGATACTTTCATCTGCCCCACAAATAGTTGATTATTTGTGCGAGGATTGTTATAAACATTTTGTTAAAGTTTTAGAATATCTTGACGCTGCTGGTATGGTTTATAATTTAAATCCTTTTTTGGTTAGAGGTTTAGATTATTATACACGGACGGTTTTTGAAATATTTCCTGAAAAGACAATAGATAATTCAGAAGATGAGCAAACAGGATTGAGCCCTGACATTTCTTTAGGCGGAGGTGGAAGATATGATAATTTAGTTGGGTTATTTAGTAGCCGGAATGTTCCAGCTTGTGGGGTAGCTTATGGAGTGGATAGGATTGTTGAAGAATTAAAAATTCAAAAGCCTTCTTTATCTAAGGAGAGAAAAATAGATATATATTTAGCTCAAATAGGAGATAGAGCCTGTAGAAGAGTTTTTTCTTTGTTTGAAGAATTGAGACAGAATAATTTGAAATGTTTTATGAATTTAGGGAAAGAAAGTTTAAGGGCTCAGTTGGATCAAGCAAATAGCTTAGGAGTTAAGTATGTGCTTATTTTGGGTGATCAAGAGATGAAAGAGGATACTATTATTGTAAGAAATATGGTAAGTGGCGTTCAAGAGGTTATTTCTCAAGACAAGTTGGTTAATTATTTAAAAGCAGCACTTTCTTCGCGATAAAAATTAATTTAGAATGCTTAACGAATTTATTAAAAGATTTGATTTTTCTTTGCTGTTTTTGGTTGTAGTTCTTATTGTTTTTTCTTTGGTTGCTCAATATAGTTTATCATTATCTCAACAAAGCAGAGATTTTTTTCTAAAACATACCTTTTTTGTTTTGTTGGGAATAGGATGTTTTTTTCTGTTTAGTATTATAGATTTCCGTTTTTGGAGAAAAATAACGTGGATTTTGTATTTGTTTTGCTTGCTTTTGTTAATTTTGGTTTTATTTATTGGGAAAACTTACCGAGGAGTTCAAGGGTGGATAGGAATTGGCAATTTTGGTTTTCAAGTTTCTGAGTTAGCTAAATTGGTGCTTATTTTGACTTTGGCTAAATTTTGGTCAGGGTTTAAATCTACTGAAATTAAAAAGATTATTTATAGTTTTTTTCTTTGTTTAGGTTTTATTATTCCTATATATTTTCAACCAGATTTAGGCACAGGTTTTATCCTTTTTATTATTTGGTTAGGGAGCGTTTTTTTGGTTGTTAAAAAGAAAAGATATATTATTTTGTTGTCTATTTTTCTTTTGATTGTTGGAGTTGTTATTTGGTTTTATTTTTTGGAGCCGTACCAGAAATCTAGAATACTAATTCTTTTTAATCCAGAAGTTGATAAGTTTGGCTTTGGATGGCAAATCAGGCAGTCAATAACAGCAGTTGGTTCAGGAGGGCTTTTAGGAAAAGGATTTAGTCAAGGTTCGCAAACGTATCTTCGATTTTTACCAGCACCTGGGACAGATTTTATTTTTGCAAGCTTCTCAGAAGAATTTGGATTTTTAGGAGCAAGTATTGTTTTGATAAGCTATTTTCTTTTAATCTTTTGCCTTTTGAAAATATCTGCAAAATCATGGGATGATTTTAGCTTTCTTTTTTGCTTAGGTGTTGTTATTTATTTTGCTTTTTCTTTATTTATAAATATTGGGATGAATTTAGGAATAGCTCCAATTATTGGGATTCCTTTGCCTTTAATGAGTTATGGAGGGAGTTCCCTTTTGGTTACTTTGATTATGTTAGGGATGGTTGAAGGTATTTTAGTTCATCAACCACTAAGATATAACCCAGATTTACAGTTATAAATGGTCTTAATTTTTTATTTTTATTTGTTATATTTATTTAATTGATAGTTTGAATAAATTATTATAACAATATGACAAAAGTTGAGGTTGAAAAGCGAAAGCAAATTGGAAAAAGACAAATAAAAAAGTTAAGAGAAAAAGGTTTTGTCCCAGCAATTATTTATGGGCACAAAATTGAATCTTTGCCTATATTTTTACCTTTATCTCAAGCTGAGAAATTAGTTGAATCCGTTGGGGAAAGTACTATCCTTGATTTGTTAGTAAAAGGAGAGGAAAAACCAAGAAAAGTCCTCATTCATCAAATTGCTCGTCATCCTTTGACAGGGAAAATAGAACATCTTGATTTTTATCAGATTAGAGAAGGGGAGAAAATAACTGCTGAGGTTGAGATTGAACTGCAAGGAGTGTGTCCAGCAGTTAAAGATAAAGGAGGATTCCTTTATGTTAATCTTGATAAACTAGAAGTAGAATGCCTCCCAAAAGATTTGCCACCTAAAATTGTTCTTGATATTTCTAAATTAGTAGATATTGATCAGGAGATTGTTGTTGGCGACTTAGATCTTCCTGAAGGAGTGAAAGCATTGCAAGATTCTCAGGAAATAGTTGTAAAAATTTTGCCTCCACGCAAAGAAGAAGTAGTAGAAGCTGAGGAAGAAAAAGAAGAACCATCAGAAGAAGAGAAAAAGGAAGAAAAACAAGAAACAGCTGAAAAAGAAGAGCAAAAGGCAGAACAAAATAAAGAATCTAACAAGTAGATTGTGGTTTGCTATTTTTATCAACATAGTTAGCACCAAATCTTTCTGTATTTTTAACATTTTTCTCCGGTCATCCCCTTCCGGAGTCTACCTCCGGAGACTGCCTCCGGGAAAGCTCTGCCTCCGGGAAAGCGCGGATAAAACCAAAATTAACAATTGATAATACTTCATTATATTATCTGTTGCCTTAGATCTTAGAACCTACTTTAGACGAAAATGAAAATAAAAAGAAAATCAATAAAAACCTCAAGAAATCGTTTTTATTTTTATATAATCGGAGTTTTGCTTTTATTTTTTTTAATCAGCGGGGTAATTAATTCTATTTCTGGGCAAAAAAATGTTAGCCCTCAGGAAAGTAACCCTGCTGATTTTTCTTTTTTGAATCAAGAACAAGAAATAAATATAGAAAAAGAAGAGCAAGTTGAGGAGCAGAATGGAAAAATTGTTCATCCACTAACTGGTTTGTTGGTTGAAAAAAATCAGATAGGCTGCCCAGTAAGTATAGTTATTGACAACTTCCCAGCTAGTTATCCTTTAAGTGGCTTAGATAAAGCTTCTTTTATTTATGAAGTTTTAGTTGAAGGAGGAATAACAAGGTATTTAGCTGTGTTTGATAGTTTATTCTTGCCTAATAAGGTAGGGCCAGTTCGTTCTGCTCGACCATATTTTATTTTTTTAGCTGAGCAGTATAAGGGTGTTTTTGCTCATGCTGGCGGTTCACCTGATGCTTTAGAGCTGATAAAAAAAGGAGTTAGATTTTATGATTTAGATGAGATAAGCCAAGGTGATTATTTTTGGAGAGATGATTCAAGAAATCCTCCCTATAATCTTTATACTTCTTCCAAATTAATTAGGGAATTTATAAAAGAGAATAAAATAACTGACTGCTTTTCTGATTTTATTCCTTTTAGTTATTCATCAAACGAAGAATATTGGCCTTATCATGGACAAGAAGTAAATGTATATTTTTCATCTAAAAAAAAGACAACCTGGGAATATATAGATTCTGACCAGGTTTATTGGGATAAACAAGCAGGAATAAAAGTAAAAAATTTAGTTGTTTTGAAAACAAGAATGGAAGTAGTTGATGATATTGGTAGATTATTTGTTGATTTGAATAGCGGAGGAGATGCTCTTTTTTTTAAGCAAGGTAAGACTTCTCTTGGAGAATGGGAAAAGCAAGGAAATAGGATTTATTTTTATGACAAAGACAATAATGAGATATCTTTAATGCCTGGAACAACCTGGGTCGGAATTGTTTCTGTTGATGATTTGGTTACTTATTAGATGTATCTGCTTTTTTTAGGGATTCAATAATGTCTTCAAGCTCTCCTTGGAGAATTTCTTCAAGGTTGTGCCATGATTTGTTAATTCGGTGGTCAGTAACCCTATTTTGAGGGAAATTATATGTCCTTATTTTTTCAGCTCTTTTTGCTTGGCCAATTTGTGAACGCCGTTGATTAATTGTTTGTTTTTCTTGGCTAGACAAGATTTTTTGTTTTATTCTTGCTTTAAGAAGATTAAGGGCATTCATTTTGTTTTGATATTGACTTCTCTCGGTTTGACAAGTTACCACTATATTTGTTGGCAAATGGGTTATTCTAACCCCTGTTTCTACTTTTTGGACATTTTGCCCGCCATGTCCAGAAGAACGAAAAGTATCAATTTTTAAATCTTCAGGCTTAATTTCTATTTCTTTTTCTTCAGGGATGTCTAAAACAGCAACGCTAGCTGTAGAAGTATGGACACGACCTGATTTTTCTGTTTCTGGGATTCTTTGGACGCGATGGACTCCTGCTTCATATTTTAAGTTTTCCCAGACTCCTTTCCCTTGGACAGAAAAAACAATTTCCTTAAATCCTTTAAGATCACTTTGACTTTTGTCTAAAATGCGTATATCCCATCCTTTTTTTTGAGCAAAGCGGGAGTACATCCGGAAAAGATCAGAAGCAAAAAGAGCAGACTCTTCACCTCCAGCGCCTGCTCTTATTTCCATAATTATTTTCTTTTCTTTTTTTTCTGATTTAGGATTAATTTTTTCTAAGAGCTCTTTTTTTCTTTTTTCAAGATTATTGATTTCTTCTTGAGCGATTTGAGAAAGCTCTTTATCTAATAAAAGTGGTTTTGTTTTAAGAATGAGTTTATCAATTTTTTCTATTTCTTCTAGATAATTTAATTTTTCTTTTAAACGGGAATATTTTTGAGAAATATCTTTAAGTTTTTGCTTGTCCTTTTGAACCGCTGGATCAAGCAATTTTTTTTCTAGTTGAGCAACCTTTTCTTTTATTTTGTCAATCTCTTTGTTCATTTCTTTAGCTGTTTATTTGCCCCCTTTTTCTTTGTTTTTTGAGGATTTTACTTTAGCTGCTTTTTTCTTTTCTTTTTCTTGTTTTATTTTTTCACTTTTAGCTAATCTTTTCTTGTATCTTTCCAATCTACCACCTGTGTCAATTAGTTTTTGTTGACCAGTATAAAAAGGATGACATTGAGCGCATATTTCAATGTGCATTTCTTCTTTTGTTGAGCCAACTTCATATTTGGCGCCGCAAGCGCAAATAATTTTTGCTTTTGGATAGTATTTTGGGTGGATATCTTTTTTCATAAGAAAAATTATATCAGTTTTTTTTATTTTGGGAAGGGGGTTCTTTGGTGATATAATCACATTCTGGCCAAAGGCTGCAAGCATAGAATTCTTTCCCCCTCTTATTTCTTTTTTTAACAATTAATCCTTTTTTGCAACGAGGGCAAGGGCCAAATGTTTCAATGGGCCGAGTGTATTTACAAGAAGGGAAATTAGAGCAAGCAATAAATTTGCCAAATCTACTTGTTTTAATAGTTAAATTAGATTGACATAATGGGCATTTTTCATCAAGGATTTTTGGTTTTTCTTTGTAATTAGCAATTTTTTCCTTTTCCTTTTCAAGTGTTTGCTTAAAGTTTTCATAGAATTCTCTTACTACCTCAACCCATGTTTGTTTTTTTTCAGCAATGTTATCTAATTTTTTTTCAAGCTCAGCGGTGAAAGAATAATCAACAAAATCAGGAAAATGTTTAACAAGAATTTCATTAACTTTTTCTCCAATTTCTTGAGGAAGAAAATAATTATTTTTTCTTTGGATATAATTTCTTTGTTCTAAGGTTTTAATAATTGGCCCATAAGTAGATGGACGGCCAATACCCAAAGATTCTAATTCTTTAATTAGGGAGGCATCATTATATCTAGGAGGAGGTTGGGTGAAGTGTTGAGTGGGCTCTATTTTCTTTAGCTTTAATTCTTGGTTTTTTTCTAAGTTTTCAGGTAAAAGAGGTATGTCTTTTTTTTCTGAAGAAATAATTAAAAATCCAGGGAAAACAATGTCTTGAGCTTGAGTCCTAAAGGTGTATTTATTATCTTGTGTTTGGATGGATATTTTTTTTACTTTTATCTCAGCTTCAGCCATTTGAGAGGCAAGCGTTCTTTCCCAAATTAATTTGTAAAGATTATATTCATCTTTGGTTAATTTGTCTTTAATTTTTTCAGGCGGATAGTTAAGATTAGTTGGTCTAATTGCTTCATGGGCTTGCTGGGCAAGGCGATTTTTAGTCTTATATTGTCTTTTTTTAGAATATTTTTCTCCAAAATTTTTCTTAATAAAATCCTCAGCATTCTTAAGAAATTCCTCATTAAGATAAAAAGAGTCAGTTCTTATATAGCTAATTAAACCAAGAAGCACTCCTTTTTTTATTTCAATTCCTTCATAAAGTTTTTGGGCTATTCTCATTGTTTTATTAGCAGAAAAGTTTAGCTTTTTATTAGCTTCAATTTCTAAACTTGAGGTAATAAAAGGTGCTTTTGGCTGACGTTTTACAATTTGTTCTTTAATATCTGTGATAACAAACTTATTGTTTTCTAATTCTTTGATAATTTCTTCTGCTTCTTTTTTACTTAAGCCAGGTTTTTTAATTGGCTTATTGTTTATTTTTTTAAGCTCTGCTTTTAAAACTGGTTTTGTTTGAAAAAAAGTTGTAATAGTCCAGTATTCTTCTGGTTTAAAGGCTTTTCTTTGTTTTTCTCTTTCAACAATTAAACGAAGGGCAGGAGACTGCACCCTCCCAGCTGACAATCGATTAGCTACCTTTTTCCATAAGATAGGAGAAAGTTCATAGCCAAATAATCTGTCTAAAATTCTTCTTGCTTGTTGAGAATGGACAAGATTTATATCAATATCTCGGGGGTTTTTTAAAGCATTTTTAATAGCTAAAGGGGTAATTTCGTGAAAAGTAATTCTTTCAAATTTTTTCTCTCCTGTTTGTTTAAGTATTTCTTTCAGATGCCAGGCAATAGATTCTCCTTCTCTATCTTCATCAGTGGCTAAAATTATTTTCTCTGCTTGTTTAGCTAATTTTTTTAATTGGGTTACGATCTTTCTTTTCTTTGTTGGAATAACATAATGAGGTTGAAAATCATTTTCAATATCAATCCCCATTTTCCCTTTAGGCAAATCTCTAATATGGCCGTTTGAAGACGCTATTTTAAAATTTTCTCCGAGAAATTGGGAGATTGTTTTAGCTTTAGTTGGGCTTTCAACTATAATTAAGTCCATACTTGATTTAGTTATATATTTGCAGATTTTACCTCTTAATTAAAACAAATTATTGAAATTTGTCGACATTTTTCTTGACAATTTTTTTTCTTTTCTTAGAATAGGGAAAATGGAAAAAGATAAAATTAAGGAATTAGAGAGGAAAAACAAGGCATTAAAGGCAAGGATTAAGGAGTTGGAAAAGAAAGCAGAAGAATATTTAAATGGCTGGAAAAGAGCCAAAGCTGATTATTTGAATTTAGAAAAACAGGTAAACCAGGAAAAACAGGAATGGATTAGATTTGCTAACTGGGATTTAGTTAATAAGTTGATTCCAGTTTTGGATAGTTTTGAAAAAGCTTTGGCTGATGCTAATGACTCAAAGGATGAAAATCCCTGGTTTGAAGGTTTAAGGCAAATAAGAGATCAAATGGAAAAGGTATTAAAAGACATTGGTCTTTCCAGAATAAAGACAATAGGACAAAAGTATAATCCTGAATATCATGAAGTGATTGAAAAAAAGGGAGAAAAAGGGAAAATTATTCAAGAAATTCAAGCAGGTTATATGTGGCATGACAAGGTAATTCGTCCAGCAAAGGTTATTATTGAATAATTTTAATTTGATTTAATTAATTTTAAATATCTATGGCTAAAGTTATTGGAATAGATTTAGGAACATCAAATTCAGCTGCTGCTTATATGGAAGGAGGAAAGCCAAAGATGATTCCTTCTGCTGAGGGGACAACCTTAGTTGGGGGAAAAGCTTTTCCTTCTTATGTTGCCTTTACAAAAGATGGGCAATTATTAGTTGGTGAACCAGCTAGGAGACAGGCAGTTGCTAATCCAGAAGGAACTGTTTTTGGAGCAAAAAGAAAAATGGGAACTAACTTTGTTTATAAAATATTTGGGAAAGAATATACTCCTCAGCAGATTTCTGCTTTTATTCTTCAAAAAATTAAAAAGGATGCAGAAATGTTCTTAGGAGATAAGGTTGAAAAAGCAGTTATTACTGTTCCAGCTTACTTTAATGATGCCCAGCGTCAAGCAACAAAAGATGCTGGTAAGATTGCTGGATTGGAGGTTTTAAGATTAGTAAATGAACCAACAGCTGCTGCTTTAGCTTATGGCTTGGATAAAATTCAGGAAAAGGATCAGCAAGTTTTGGTTTTTGATTTAGGAGCAGGAACGCTTGATGTTACTATTATGAATTTTGGTCAAGGTGTGTTTGAGGTAAGATCAACATCTGGTGATACTCAACTTGGAGGAGCAGATATGGATAAAGCTTTAGTAGACTATATAGTTTCAGAATTTAAGAAAGAACAAGGAATTGATTTGAGCAAGGATAAAATGGCTATGCAGAGAATAAAAGAAGCAGCTGAAAAAGCAAAAATAGAACTTTCTTCAACATTAGAAACTGAAATAAATCTTCCTTTTATTACTGCTGACAATCAAGGGCCTAAACATCTTCTTTTAAAGGTAACCAGAGCCAAATTAGAATCATTAGTTAAACCAATTATAGAAAAATGTCGACAACCAATTGAGCAGGCTTTAAAGGATGCTCAACTTAAACCAGAAGATATAGAAAAAGTAATTTTAGTTGGAGGGCCAACAAGAATGCCTTTGGTGATTTCCTTTATTGAGGATATTTTTGGTAAAGAAAAATTAGCTCGAGGAATTGATCCAATGGAGTGTGTAGCTATGGGAGCAGCAATTCAGGGTGCTATTTTGTCTGGAGAATCTGAAGTAAAAGATGTACTTCTTTTAGATGTAACACCATTAACTTTAGGTATAGAGACTTTAGGGGGAGTGGCTACACCTTTAATTCCTCGTAATACTACAATTCCTACTAAAAAAACGCAAATTTTCTCAACAGCTGAAGACAATCAAACAGCAGTTGAAATTCATGTTGTTCAAGGAGAAAGACCAATGGCAGCAGATAATAGAACATTAGGCAGGTTTATTTTGGATGGAATTCCTCCTGCTCCAAGAGGTGTTCCTCAGATTGAAGTTACATTTGATATTGACGCTAATGGAATATTGACTGTTAGCGCTAAAGATAAAGCAACAAATAAAGAGCAAAAAATAATTATTAAAGAAGCTTCAGCTCTTTCTGAGGAAGAAATAAAAAGAATGCAGCAAGAAGCAGAAAAGTTTGCTGCTGAAGATAGGAAAAAGAAAGAGCTTATTGATGTTAGAAATCAGGCCGATACTTTAATTTATAGTGCAGAAAAAGCCTTAAAAGATTATAAGGATAAAATTAAGCCAGAAGATAAATCAACTATAGAAGAAAAAATAAAAGCACTTTCAGAGGTAAAAAATAAGGATAATATAGAAGAAATAAAAAAAGCAATGAACGAGTTAAGTGAAGTTGTTGGGAGGATTGGTTCTACTTTGTATCAGCAAGGCCAAAGTCAAGGAGGTTCTGAGTCTCAGGGGCAGCAAGGAGAAAACAAGGATGAAGATAATAAAGGAGAACAAGGCCCTATTGAAGGTGAATATAATGAAAAATAAATGGTAAATAAAAAAGTTTTTACCCTTTTAAGGTCCGATGTAAAGATAAAGGATATTATCTGGGGAGGTTTTTTGTTCCTTTGTTGGATATTGGTTTGGGTAATTTTGGATGAAATTTTTCAGGGGTGTGGGTTAAATAAAAATAACTCTTTAATATTTATTTTTGCTTTTACCTTTTTATTAGGCGTTTATCTTTTATCTTTATACTTATTTTCTTTTTCTTCCTTTGTTTTAATTAGCCTTATTTGCGTTGCACCTTTTTTTGCCTTTTTTAATTTTAATTTTTACTATTTAGGAGGCTTAATCCTTTTTTTAATTTTTAGTGGGCTTGCTTATTATTTAATTCAAAAAGAAAAAAGAGAACGAATTGACCAATCAAAGTTAAAAAAAATACTTAAAAGGGGTGGTAGTTTAGTTGTTTTAGGATTTTGTTTAATTATTGGTTTAGTTTACTATTTTAACCCTTTATTAAATGTTAATCAGGAGGAAATTTCTATTTCAGAGGAAAGACTTTCTAGTTTTATTGAACCCCTTATCCCTTTAATAATTCCTGATATTTCAGAACTGGCAAAAAACTTAGGCCTTAGTGTTAATTTGTCTCCAGAAATAGAAAATAGTTTAGAAGAGGCAATTAAGCAAGCTCTTGTTAAAAAAATATCTCAAGATATTAATGCAAATTTAAATAGATTTATTGGACCATACCAAAGAGAAATTAGCTTAGCTCTTGCTTTTGGTTTTGCTTTATTTTTTAGATTAATTGCTTATATTTTAGAAATCTTTTCCTTGATAATTAGTCGACTCATTTTTTATGTTCTTTATCTGCTTCATTTAGTTAAAATAGGCGAACAAGAAGCAAAAGTTAAGAGTGTTTATTGGTAAATTAAAAATTTATGCCAAAGGAAGCTAGAAAAACAAAACAAAAAGAAAAAAGTAAAAAATCTTCTTCTGTAAAAAAAACATCATCAAAAACAAAAGAGAAAAAAGTTTCTTCTAGTAAGGTAAAAAAAGAAAAAAAGACTTTAGAAGAGGCTAAGGTTATTTGGACGAGCGCAAAAAGAAAGACAGCTCGGACAAGACTTATGTTTAGTTCAGCAAAAGGAGGCGGTTTTTTGGTTAATAAAAAAGCAATGGAGGAATATTTTTATACCCCAGAGCTTCAGGCAATAGTCCGTCAGCCATTTCAGGTTATTGGTAAAAAAGAGGATGAATTTTCTTTTAAAGTAGAGGCTAAAGGCGGGGGCTTAATGGCTCAGGCGCAGGCAGTAAGAAGAGCTATTGCTTTAGCTTTAAGTTATTTTAATCCTGAGTGGAAACCATTGCTCAAAAAAGCAGGATTTTTAACTAGTGATGCTAGGATAAAAGAAAGAAAGAAACCAGGATTGAAAAGAGCAAGACGTGCTCCGCAGTGGCAGAAGAGGTAAATAAAATTGAAGGATAAATTAAATGAGCGAAAAAGTTTTATTTTTTGTTATTTTGTCTTTTATTGGAGGCATTGCTATTGCCTCCTTTTTTAATGTTGGCTTGCCTTTGTTTATTTTGTTTTTTGTTT
>JAGGUQ010000022.1 GCA_021158435.1 bacterium | reverse complement strand
TTTGCTTACGATAAGAACTTTAAAGGAGGTGTAGATGTTGCTACTGGAGATGTGAATGGTGATGGCAAAGAAGAAATTATTACTGGAGCTGGACCAGGAGGAGGGCCTCATGTTAGGGTTTTTGATAGTAAGGGCAATTTGCTTTTTCAGTTTTTTGCTTTTAATAAAGATTTTAGAGGAGGAATAAAAGTGTCAGCAGAAAATATTTTTGGAGATAATAGGGATGAGATAATAGTTGGGATTGCTTCGAATGCTGCTTCATATATCAGGGTTTTTGATTCAGAATTTTTAAGATTAGGCCTTCAGTTTTTAGCTTATTTGCCTGATTTTTATCAAGGGATAGAAATAACCAGTAGAGATATTAATAATGATAAGCAAGCAGAAATTATTGTTGGCCCAGCAAAGGGTATGGCTCCAAAAGTAAGGGTTTTTTCAAACCAAGGCAACCCAACAGCAGAAATTACTGCTTATGATGAAAGATTCTTTGGAGGCGTGAATGTAGCTGTTTTAAAAAAGAAATCTGATTAAGGCGCTGTCGTCTAACGGTTAGGACAAATGCTTTTCAAGCATTAAATAGGGGTTCGACTCCCCTCAGCGCTACCATTTAATAACTTCAATGTTTTCAAGAATGAAAGCAGAAATTAGGAAAGATTATTTTTTGCCTCGATATGTAATTATTACCCCTCAAAGAGCAAAAAGACCCCGTTCAACTGTTGCTCAGACGATTTATTTGAAAAAAGGGAAATGTCCTTTTTGTTGGAAGAATATTGAAAAGGATTTATTAGTAAAAACTTATAAGTTAAAATCAGATAAAATTGTTGTTATAGAGAATAAATATCCTGTAGTTAGTTTAGATAATCCTAAAGCTTATGGTAAACATGAAATAATTATTGAAACTCTGGACCATAAAAAAGATTTATCAGAGGTTTCTCAAAAACATCTAGCATCCCTTTTTTCTGTTTGGCAAGACAGAACAGAGAAGATTTCAAAAATAAAAGGAATAGAATATATTTTGATTTTTAAAAATGAAGGAGGTAAAGCAGGGGCTTCTATTGTTCATTCACATATGCAAATTTTTTCTTCAAATATTATTCCGCCGGATGTTTGGGAAGAATCTTGCCTTGCCCATAAAATAATGGAAGAAAAAGGGTATTGTCCATATTGCCGAATAATCAAAAAAGAAGAAAAAAGCAAAAGATTAATTTATAAAGATAAATTTGTGGTTTGTTTTGCTCCTTATGCTTCAGCTTTTCACTATGAGGCATGGATATTCCCACGAAGACACATTGATAATGTTTGTCTTTTGAAACAGAAAGAAATATTTTCAATGGCCAAAGCTTTAAAAATTGTTTTGAAAAAATTATTTAATTTAGGCCTTTCATATAATTTTTATCTTCATCAGTTAATAAAGGATCCTGATCAACATTTTTATATTAAAGTTCAACCAAGAGAAGCTGTTTGGGGGGGAATTGAATTAGGTTCAGGAATAGTTGTAAATTCTATGCCCCCAGAAAAAGCAGCTGAATATTATAGGAGTTAAATAAAACTATGGGTTTTTGGGAAAAAATTCTTAAAACATCTTCAAGAGTCCTTGATTCATCAGGGGAGAATGTGGAATTTTCTTTAACAACTGGGCAGGTTTCTCGCCCTCATTCTAAAACCAAAAAATCTAAAGAATCTAAACCAAAAAAGAAGCAGGAAAAAGAAGATTGGTTAAGCTCTGTTGAATCTAAGCAGTTAGTTGTTGATGTTTATGAGGATGAGGATAATTTAATAATAATTTCAACTGTAGCTGGGCTTACAGTTGACGATATTGATATTACTGTTGAGCCTGACTTGGTTGTTATTAAAGGGCAAAGAAATCAACTTTTGGAAAAAGGGGCAATTGTTCACATCCAGGAATGTTTTTGGGGAAAATTTTCCCGAACTTTGGTTCTTCCTTGTCCAGTTAAGCCGGATAAAGCAGAAGCAAAACTAAAGAATGGGATTTTAAAAATAGTTTTACCAAAATCAGAAACGCCTATTTATGATATCAAGGCAGAAGATTAGTTAGTATTATAAAATGAAAAGAAAAAAGAAGATATTTTGGATTATTATAATTTTTATTTTTATATTATTTTGTGGAGGGGCAGTTTTCTTTTATTATTGCCAACATTGTTTGTGCTTTAATCTGTATATTGGAGGTATCTCTTTAAAAGGCACAAAAATAGGAGATATTTCAGGGGAATTAAATTCGATTTTTGTAGACTTTACCAAGGATGGCTTTGTTTTTAAGGTTAATGCGCCTGAAAAGCAAAAGGTAGTAACTATTTCCCCTTTTATAATTTCTCATAAAGATCCTGACTTAACACGTTCTTTTTTATCTTTTGATTTACCTGCAACAGAAGCTCAGATTCGTCAGTATGCTAATCCTGTTTTTTTGGTAAGTAATTTAATTAACCCATTTGCAAAAATACATCTTAAGCCTAAATATTTTTTACAGGAAGAACTGTTGTTAGAACTTCTTAAGGACAGATTTTCTGATATAGAGCGACCGCCTCAACAAGCAGAAATTTACTTTAAAAATGGGCAATTGGAGGTTTCTCCTTCCCAGCCAGGGTTTATATTAGAGTATAAGAAAGCAGTAGAGGATTTTAAGAAAAATATAGAAAGTCTTAATAATCAACCAATAGTAATTGATCTTGAATACCTTGATCCAGGAATTACAGAAGAACAAGCAAAACAAGTTTTGCCAACTTTGAGAGAATTATTTGACAAAAGACCTGTTTTTGGGGTTCAGATTAAAGAGGATGTGTATAAAATAACTCCTAAGCAAATAGTTTCTTGGTTAGGGATAAAGCAAGAAGATGAAAGGGTAATTGTAGAATTACGTGAAGATAAAATTAGGCCTTTTTTGGAAGAAATTGCTCAATCTCATTATGTTCCTCCTTTAAATGCTAAATTTGTTTTAGAAGGAAATAAAGTTAAGGAATTTCAAGTTGCTAAAAATGGTTTTTATCTTGATATAGACGATGCTTATAATTCTCTTAAAGAGAAACTTTTAGATGTTGAGGAGAGCAAATGTATTCTTTCTTTAAAAGAAAAGCCAGCAGAAGTTGTTTTGGAAGATGTAAACAGTTTAGGCATAAAAGAACTAGTTGGTAAGGGAGAGTCAAATTTTGCTGGGAGTCCTCCTAATCGAATTCATAATATTAAAGTTGGTGTTGAAAAAATTAAGGGAACTTTAATTGCTCCAAATGAAGAATTTTCGTTAGTTCAGGCCATTGGTGAAGTGTCGGATAAAACTGGTTTTCTCCCAGAATTAGTTATAAAAGGAGATAGAACTATTCCAGAATATGGAGGAGGATTGTGCCAATTAGGAACCACTGCTTTTAGAGTAGCTCTTAATGCCGGTTTGCCAATTACAGAAAGAGTTCCTCATTCTTATCGAGTCCCTTATTATGAGCCAGCAGGTATGGATGCTACAATTTATCAGCCGCATCCGGATCTACGTTTTATTAATGACACTGATAATTATTTGCTTTTAGAAGCAAGAATTGATGGTTATGATTTGATTTTTGAACTTTATGGGACGAAAGATGGAAGAGAAGTAGTTGTAACTGAGCCGGTTTTAGAAGATATTATTCCACCACCGCCACCAAAAGAAATTTTTACTGATGAACTAGCCCCAGGAGAGAGGAAGAAAATTGAATCAGCTCATAGCGGAGCAAAAGCAAGTTTTAAAAGAATAATAACTTTCCCTAATGGTTTAAAAAGGGAAGAGGTTTGGAGAAGTTATTATGTTCCTTGGCCAGAAGTTTGGTTAGTTGGTAAAGAAAAAGAAGATTTGGCTCAAGAGAGTGGAGTAAATAAGGAGAGTGAAAATATCAATGAATTTGATAATAAGGAATAAAATTTAAGAATTAAATATGAATATTACTGAGCTTGCTAGAAGATTAAAAATTACCCCAAAGGAGCTTAGGGAAAAATTGCCTGAGCTTGGTTTTTCTATTGGTGAAAAAGCTATTCAAATACCAGACGAGCAAGCTTTTAAAGTTATAGAAAAATTTAAGATAATTGAGAAACAAAAGCAAAGACAAAAGATATTAAAAGAAAAATTAAAAAAGGTAAGAAAAATAGAAGATAGTGATTCAAAAGAGAAAAAGGTAATTTTTATTCCTTCAAGAATTCAGGTTTTTGACCTTGCAAACAGATTGGGCTTAAAATTGAATGTTTTATTTGAGAGTTTGCTGAGGAATGGAGTTACTGCTTCTTTAAATGAATTTTTGGATTTTGAAATTGCTGCTATAATTGCTGAAGAATTTGGATTTGAGGCAAAAAAAGAGCAAGTTCAGGAAAGCCAGGAAAAGGTTCACTTAAGGAATAAAATTCAAGAAGTAATTAGTAAGGAGAAAAAAGAAAATTTAGTCCCCAGACCTCCAGTTGTTGTTATAATGGGGCATGTTGATCATGGGAAAACTACACTTTTATCTGCTATTTATGATATGGATTTAACTAGCAAAGAACATGGAGCAATTACTCAGCATATAGGAGCTTATCAGATACAAAGAAAAGGAAAACTTATTACATTTATTGATACTCCAGGTCATGCAGCTTTTTTAAATATGCGTGTTCAAGGCGGGCAGGTTGCTGATATAGCAATTTTAGTTATTGCAGCAGACGAAGGAATAAAGCCCCAGACATTAGAAGCATTAAAAATTATTCAAGAAGAAAAGATTCCTTTTATTGTAGCTATTAATAAAATCGATTTGCCAGCAGCAAATGTTAAAAAAGTTAAAGATCAGTTGCTTGAGATTAATGTAATCCCTGAAGATTTAGGAGGAAAAGTTATTTGTACAGAAATATCAGCAAAAACTAAAAAAGGAGTCCCAGAATTATTAGATTTAATTTTATTGTTGGCAGAAATGGAAAAACAGAGATTGTTAGCGAATCCATCAGGAAAGACCATTGGTACTATTATTGAATCGCATTTAGATCCAGGATTTGGAGCAGCAGCTACAGTGATAATATTTAATGGGACTTTGAAAAAAGGGGATAATTTTGTTTTAAATAGTACTTATGGTACAGCCCGAGTTTTAAAAAATTGGCAAGGCCAAGTTATCCCTTCTGCTGGGCCATCAACCCCTGTTCAGGTTTTTAATTTTAAAAGTTTGCCTTTGGCAGGAGATATTTTAGAGGTTGTTAAAGATCAGAAAGAGTTTAAATTAAAAGTTAAAGAAATAGAAGAAAGAATTAAAGAATCGCTTGAAGTTGAAGAGGCAAAGAAAGAAAAAGCTTTGTCTATAATTGTTCGAGCGGATACATTTGGTACATTACAGGCTGTAGTTACTGCTTTAAAGTCTTTAGAAAACGAGGAAATAAAAATTCAGGTTATTAAGAAAGCAGTAGGGAAGATTACTGAGGCAGATATTATTTTAGCTCAAACAACAGATTCATTTTTAATTGGATTTAATGTGAGCATGGATTCTTCTCTTGCTACTTTAGCTAGAGAAAGAGGTGTTAAGGTTAAATTTTATAATGTAATTTATGAATTAATTGAAGATATAGAAAAGCACATAAAAGATATTCTTTCTGGACAAATTGTTGAAAAAGAGGTTGGGGAAATTAAAATAAAAGCCTGCTTTTCTGCTAAAAGGGATCAAAGGATAGTTGGTGGAGAGGTTGTTTTAGGTCAAGTAAATAAGGGTTCAATAGTTAGAATTTTCAGAGATGACGAGCCCTTAGCTGAAGGGGAGGTTTTGGAATTAGAAATGGATAAAAATCCTGTAGAAAAAGTAACTGAGGGAAACCTTTGTGGTATTAAAGTGAAGACAAGTTTTGAAATACAGCCAGGGGATGTTTTGAAAGTTTATAAGCAGGTTCCCTTGAGTGAATTAAATTTTTAATTTATATATTTATGGCTAAGTTTATTATAGAGGGCCCTGTAAAATTAAAAGGTAAAGTTAAAATTCAAGGGGCAAAAAACGCAGCTACCCCTATTTTAGCTGCTAGTTTGTTAACCTCTCAACCTTGTGTTTTGGAGAACGTTCCTCGAATAGCTGATTTTTTTAAGATGGTAGATATTCTGATTAGCTTAGGAGCTGAAATTAAGTGGATAGATTCTCATAAATTGCAAGTTGTTAATAGAAAGATAGATCCATTAAAAATAGATCAATCACTTGTTCGGGCAATGAGATCATCAATTCTTTTGTTAGGGCCTTTAATTGCTCGTTTTAGAGAGACTATAATTTCCGAGCCAGGAGGTTGTTTGATTGGTAATAGATCTATACAAACCCATCTTTTTGGCTTAAAGAGCTTTGGCGTCCAAATAGAACAAAAAAGAAATGTTTACCATTTAAAAGCAAAAAAGATAAAAGCAAAAGAAATAGTTCTCCCAGAATTTTCAGTAACAGCAACAGAAAATGTGATGATGTTAGCTAGTCTTTTGCCAGGGGAGACAATAATAAAATTAGCTGCTAGTGAACCTCATGTTCAAGATTTGGGGAGAGTATTAATGAAAATGGGAGTGAAAATTGAAGGATTAGGCACACATATTTTAAAAATAAAAGGGAAGAGAAATTTAAAAGGCTTTAAGCACAGGATTATTCCTGATCCAATAGAAATTGGTACATTTATTGTTGCTGGAGCTTTGACTAGAGGAGAACTAGAAATAGAACCAATTATTGAAGAGTATTTAGACATTGTGCTTTTGAAATTAAGGCAAATAGGAGTGCCTTTTAAAATAAAAGATAACAAAATTTCTCTTTCTCCTGCTCATAAACTGCATTCTTTTAAAATCCAAACATTACCCTATCCAGGGTTTCCTACAGATTTACAAGCGCCTTTTGGTTTGCTAGCTACTCAAGCCCAAGGAACAAGTTTAATCCATGATCCATTATTTGAAGGAAGAATGGGTTATATTAATGAATTGATTAAAATGGGAGCAAATGCTATTTTAGCTGACCCTCATCGGGCAATTATTAGTGGACCAACACCACTTTATGGAACAGATATTAGAAGTTTAGATTTGAGAGCAGGGGCAACTTTGATTTTAGCAGGTTTGGTAGCTCATGGTCAGACAACAATTTCTCAGGCTGAAATTATAGACAGAGGCTATGAGAGGATTGATGAAAAGATTAGTGAATTAGGGGGGAAAATAAGAAGGGAGGATTGACATTTTGGTTATTTTGGATATTATTTTTAATACTTTATTAAGCAAATTAAGTTATTACTTATTATGTTAAGTATTCGTTTTGTTAGAAGAGGCAGAAGAAATCAAGCTCATTTTCGAATAGTTGTTGTTGAAAAAAGGAAAGATCCATGGGGGGATTTTTTGGAAGATCTTGGCTTTTATAATCCTCGAACTAAAGATTGTAATTTGAAAAAGGAAAGAATTCTTTATTGGATTTCTCAAGGAGCCCAGCCAACAGGGAGTGTTCATAATTTGTTGGTTAATAAAGGCGTAATAAAAGGGCCAAAAGTGAAAGTAACAAAAGTTCATAAATCAAAACAAGAACAAGAGCAAAAGCAGGAGCTGAAACAAGAATCAGAGCAAAAGCAAGAGCAGGAGCAAGAGCAGCAAGAACCTATTCAGGATATTAAAGAAGAAAATGAGCAAAAACAAGAAGATAATCAGATAGAGCAAAAATAATTGAGTAAGTTTTACCATTGACAAATTTGAAATAATTAATATATTGATTATAAATCAGAGAAAATCTCCGGTTCATCTGGAGCAGATATTTCAAGGTCGATAGATTGATTAAAAGGTTTAATCTAAGATTATGGTAAACAAGATGCCAAAAGATCAGGAATTTTTGGAGTACATTATTAAGTCAATTGTTAAGCACCCGGAAGATGTTCAGGTTGAAAGGAAAATTGATGAAATGGGAGTGTTGCTCTCGTTAAAGGTGAATCCAGAAGATATGGGAAAGATTATCGGCCGCCAAGGTTCTACTGCTCGAGCTATCCGTTCTCTTTTGAGAATTGTTGGTTCAATGAACAACGCTCGAGTTAATCTTAAGATTGAGGAACCTGGTACTAAGGCTGGTGGTCAGCAACAGGAGCAAACGAGCGAAGGCGATGATTTAAAGCTTTAAAACGACTCTTTTAAATTAAAAATACAAAAACTGCGACCCATTGGGCGTAGTTTTTGTAATTAAGAAAAATAAATTTATGTTATTTTTTGAAGTAATTACTTTGTTTCCGGAAGTTTTTGAGAATTATTTAGGAGTTTCTATTTTAAAAAGAGCACAAGAAAAAAAGAAAATTAAGATTAAATTTCACTATCTTAGAAATTTTGTTTACGATAAACATAAAACAGTTGATGATAAGCCTTATGGTGGGGGGCCAGGGATGATTTTAAAAGCAGAACCTATTTTTAGGGTTTTAAAAAAGTTGGTTAAGTTTGAAGCAAGAAAAAATAAATTAAAAAATATTAGTCCAGAAACAAAAATAGTTCTTCTTTCTCCAAAAGGAAAGCAGTTTAACCAGAATATTGCTGACAAGTTTTCAAAATTGAGGAAACTAATTTTAATTTGCGGGCATTATGAAGGTTTTGATGAAAGAGTAAAAGCTTTTGTTGATGAAGAAATTTCAATTGGTCCATTTGTTTTAACTGGGGGAGAATTGCCGGCAATGGTTGTGATTGATGCAGTTACTAGATTAATTCCAGGAGTAATTAAAGAGGAATCTTTAAAACAGGAAAGTTTTTCTTTTCTTAAGGGCAAAGGAAGTCTTCCTATTCAAAGGAACAGAGAATATCCTCAATATACCCGACCGCAAATCTTGACATTGAAAGATAGTTTTGGTAATATAGTACAGCTTAAAACACCGAAAGTATTGCTTTCAGGCAATCATCAATTGATTCAGGAATGGCGCAAAAAACATTGTTTTTGATTGTTCTTTACAATATATTATATTTACAGTTTCTCAGAATAGAGAGAGTAGGGCTTTTAAGGCATTAAACTCTTTTATTCTTTAATAAGAGAGTTTGATCCTGGCTCAGGATGAACGCTGGCGGCGTATCTTAGGCATGCAAGTCGTACGCCCCCGATATTTTATCGGGGGAGTGGCAAACGGGTGAGTAACATATTGGTACATGCCCTTAAGTCTCGCATAACCCTGCGAAAGCAGGGCTAATTCGAGATAGTCTTCAAGATAGTTTTCTATCTTGAAGTAAAGGCAAGAGCAATCTTGCCGCTTAAGGAGTGGCCTATATCCTATCAGGTAGTTGGTAAGGTAATGGCTTACCAAGCCGACGACGGGTAGCGGGTGTGAGAGCACGGCCCGCCTCATTGGGACTGAGACACTGCCCAATCTCCTACGGGAGGCTGCAGTCAAGAATATTCCTCAATGGCCGAAAGGCTGAAGGAGTGACGCCGCGTGAGCGATGAAGCCCTTCGGGGTGTAAAGCTCTTTTCTGGGGGAATAAGCCTTGTTAATCAAGGTTGAAGGTACCCCAGGAATAAGCCGCTGCTAACCTCGTGCCAGCAGCCGCGGTAAGACGAGGGCGGCTAGCGTTATCCGGATTTACTGGGCGTAAAGGGTGCGTAGGCGGTTCGATAAGTTCCTGGTTAAATCCCTTTGCTCAACATTGGGGCTGCCAGGGAAACTGTCGAACTAGAGGCTGGGAGAGGCAAGCGGAATTGCCGGTGGAGCGGTGAAATGCGTTGATATCGGCAAGAACACCAAAAGCGAAGGCAGCTTGCTAGAACAGCCCTGACGCTGAGGCACGAAAGCGTGGGGAGCGAACGGGATTAGATACCCCGGTAGTCCACGCTGTAAACGATGGATGCTGGATACTGGAAGTGTCGACCCTTCCAGTGTCGCTTGAAAAAGCTAACGCGTTAAGCATCCCGCCTGGGAAGTACGGCCGCAAGGCTAAAACTCAAAGGAATAGACGGGGGTTCGCACAAGCGGTGGATCATGTGGTTTAATTCGACGATAAGCGAGGAACCTTACCAGGGCTTGAAATGTTAGGTGATGTTGCTAGAAATAGCAACGGGCCCTGTTTTACAGGGAAGCCTAACACAGGTGCTGCATGGTTGTCGTCAGCTCGTGCCTTGAGGTCTACCCTTAAGTGGGATAACGAGCGCAACCCTCATCCCTAGTTGTCCTGTTCTTGCAACAGGAGGAACCTAGGGAGACTGCCGGTGGTGAACCGGAGGAAGGAGAGGATGACGTCAAATCAGCATGGCCCTTGATGTCCTGGGCGACACACGTGCTACAATGGTCGGTATAGAGGGTTGCCAAATCGCGAGATGGAGCTAATCCCACCAAACCTGGTCTCAGTTCGGATTGAGGTCTGCAACTCGACCTCATGAAGTCGGAATCGCTAGTAACCGCAGGTCAGCCATACTGCGGTGAATACGTTCTCGGACCTTGTACACACCGCCCGTCACGTCGTGGAAGTCGGAAATACTTGAAGCCAATGCGTTAACTTGCTTAGGCAAGAAATAGTTGTCGAAGGTGGAGCTGATAACTGTGGCGAAGTCGTAACAAGGCAGCCGTA
>JAGGUQ010000002.1 GCA_021158435.1 bacterium | reverse complement strand
GTTCTGGAGAAAAAAATCCTTCTGGTTTCCAATATTTGCCAAAATACTTTTTATTTGTTTGTTCATTCAGCTTAATTTGGCGAATTATTTCTTCTTTAGGGAGTAAAGGAAGAAAAGGGTGATATTTTGCTGAACCTAAAAGCTCAATCTGGCCTCTTTGAGACAAGTATTTAATTCTTTGAAGAACCTCTTTGTAGCCAAAATTACTTAAAAGTTCGGTTAAAGAGCCGCAAATATTTAAGCTAATTTTTATTTGTTTATTTTTTTGAAGAATATCCAAAATAGGATTATAAGATTCTTTAACTACTTTATCAAGTACTTGTTTGCTCTGCCAAGAAGGCTGATAAATATGAAGAATATTAATCCAATACATAAAGCTATTTAATTATTTATTTTTCTTGTTTTTTCTTCATTGAGGCGAGTTTTTCTTCTCTTATCTTTATTGCCTTTCTATAAAGGGCTACGTACTTCTGAGCTGGCAGCATCCAAGAATAAGATTCTCTCATTGCTTTTTTCACTAAATTCCTCCACTCTTTTCTGTGGCGATAATCTTCTAATGCCCTACCTATTGTAAACAACAAATCTTCTGGAGTATAAGTTTTAAAAACAAAGCCATTCCCTTTCCCAGTAATAGGATTGTAGTCTTTTATTGTATCTACTAGGCCGCCAACTTTGTGAACTATAGGGATAGAACCATAACGAAGACTAATTAACTGGGATATACCACAGGGCTCAAAGCGGGAAGGCATTAAATATATATCAGAAGCAGCATAAATTTTTCTGCTTAAATCTTCCCTAAAAGGGGTAATAAATAAAATCTTTTTTGGATATTTTTCTTTTGCTCGCCGAAAAGCATCTATATAAGACTTGTCTCCGCTCCCAATTACTGCTATTTGAAGGGGTTTTTTTAATAATGAGTCTAAAATTTTTACAATTAATTCAAACCCTTTTTGCTCACTTAAACGATTGGCTAGCCCAATTAAAGGAAGATGTTGATTTACCTCTAAGTTATATTCTTTTTGCAAAAGTACTTTGTTCTTTACTTTATCCTTTAAAGAATCAACTCCATAATTAATATAAATATGCTTATCGTAACTGGGATTAAAAACATGGTAATCAATACCGTTAATAATTCCAAAAACCGTTTTTCTTCTTGCTCTTAAATATTTATCCAGCCCACAACCAAATTCTGGAGTTAAAATTTCCTTGGCATATCTTTCGCTAACAGCATTTATTACATCTGAATAAATAATTGCTCTTTTGGCAAAATTAATCCAAGGTATTGCTTCTTTATCTTCTGGTACATCTCCTCTGCCTTTATCCTTTTTTTCTGGAGGAACTTCCCACCAATTAAAAGAACCCTGAAAATTTAAATTATGAATAGTAAAAACAGTTGGTTGTTGGTAAAGAAAAAAATCATTTCTATACCTTGTTTTTATAAAATTAGCAATCAAACCGGATTGCCATTCATGACTATGAAGAACATCAGCTTTCCATTTTAATTTTTTAATCAATTCTAAAGCAGCTAAGTTAAATAAAATAAAACGCAAACTATTATCCGGATAATTATAAATTCTTTCCCCTACATTAAAGACAGTTGAGTGATTAATAAAAAAAACCGGATATTTATCCGGAGTTGTTATCTTATAATATCTAAATCTATAAGTATGACCAGCAAAATCAACTTCTGTTCTAATACCTATATCTTCTAAAGGAAGATTTCTATCCTTTATAAATTTATACAAAGGAGTGATTACTGAAACACGGTGCCCCATTCTTTTTAAAGAACGAGGTAAAGAACGAACAACATCAGCTAAACCACCTGTTTTCGAATAAGGAGAAATTTCAGAAGAAAATTGAATAATTTCCAGCGATTCCTTCATAATCAATCTTTTAAATATCCTAAATAATAAGCAGCTATAACAAACATAGCATAACTCCAACTTAAAGGGTAAACACCTATCCGCTCATCAAAGAAAATTTGTTCTGGCAAATATCCTTGGTAAGGAGCTAATTTATCTAGTGGCCAAAGAAAGTATTTCCTTGCTTTCTTAATATCTCCAGCTTTAGCAAAATAAATAGAAAGCCAAAAATTTAAAACAGGCCAAGCACCACCCCCTTCATTAGCGCTTCCTTCACCATCAAAATAATCAAACTGATAACGATGAACCCCCCCATTAACTGAAAGATTTTCCTCAATAGCTTTAATTGTGGAGACAATCCTTTCATCTTGATAGGAAAAAATCTCAAATGGCCAAGCTAAACCAATTAAAGACGCATCAATATTTGAATCATTAATCTTGCCAAATGTCCTGTAAAAATATCCTTTTTCCTTAGAAAAAGCTTTTTCTATCTGCTCTATCATTTGAAGGGCAGTTTCTTTAAAAATACCTTGATTTAAAATTCTGCTAGCTGATAAAAGGCCTGATGCACAAGCAGCTAATGAATAAGTATGATTATTTGCCATAGTATAAGTAGTATGACGAGAATACTCTTCCCAAATATCAACAGTATGACGAGAAAAGTGCTCCCCTCCCCAAGTCTTAACCAACCCATTAGCTAATCTTGCTGTTAAATCTTTAACGATTTTTGGAGCATTTTTCTCGTTGTAAAGCTGACCAATAAGCCAAAGAACTGTTCCATTTTGGTCAGGCTCAAACATCTTGCCCAAACTCCCAAACCGTCCATTAGTCGCATAATTGCTATACAAAAGCCCAGTTAAAGCAAAATCCTGCGGCCTTTCCCAAAGCCACTTTAGAAATTTATTTTGAAAATTTAGTCCTATTAACTTAGCTGCAAAAACAATAAAGCTTGCATCTCTTGGCCAAACCCATCGATAATTGGCTCCTTGTCGGGGATAATACTTTTTGTCAGTATTAGCAGCAACAATTGCCCCATTTTCCAAAAAACAATCCTGGAAAATTTGCTTTGAAGCTTTAATTAACCGCTGAATTTCTTTATCATAGAATTTATTTGTTCTTTTTAATGTTTTTATCATAAACCTATATTAAACACACGGCTTAGAAAAACTTAATGTTTGCCCACAAACTATAGCTACAGCTAAAGCATCAGCAGCATCATCCGGTTTAGGAATTTCTTTTAATCCTAAAAATTTTTTCACCATTTGCTGAACCTGACTTTTAGAAGCACGGCCATAACCAGTTAAAGCCATTTTTACTTCCAAAGGAGTAAATTCTTCTATTTTTACTTTCTCTAAATAGCTGGCTAATAAAATAACTCCTCTAACCTGGCCTACTTTAAAAGCAGTTTTTGTATTTTTAGCAAAATAAAGACTTTCAATAGCTATTTTATCAGGATGACGAGTTTTAAATAATTCTCTTGTTTGCTGATAAACTGAAAAAAGTCTTTGAGAAAACCTTAGCTCTGAAGGAGTTGTAATACAGCCAAACTCTATTAAAGAAAAACTTTTATCTTTATTTTTTCTAACAAAACCATAACCTGTCCTTGCTAACCCTGGGTCAATACCTAAAATCACCATATTATTTTATATTAGAATAATAATCATTAACATCTGGATGCTCATCTAATTCTGCATAAAGGCTATCAATTTTTTTCTGTTCCTCAGGGGAAATTTCAACTAAATTTTTAGCAAACCATTCTACTTCTGAATAATCAGCTTCTATTTTTAGTTCTTCTTCCAAAAAATTTTTTATTTTTTCCAAACTATCTGGCTTAGTTAAAATTACTAAAGTATTACCTTCTTCTTTTATGTCTTCCACCCCTCCACAATCTATTAACTTTAGCTGGAATTCTTCTGGATCCTTTATTTTATCCTTAAAATTTTCTATTCTTAAAACACCTTTCTGGTCAAACATCCATAAAATACTATTTGGTTTCACTATATTAGCATTATACTTAGACAAAATCCTTCTTAATTCAGCAATTGTTCTATTTTTATTATCAGTTAAAGCCTCAATAATTAAAAAAACTTTCCCAAACAAGGAAACTTCGTATAATCCGCTTTCAATTTCTGATTCTTTTGTCTTACCCTGCCCCCTATCAATTGCCTTTTGAATATTTGCTTTTGGCATATTTATTTGCTTTGCTTTTTCTATGGCTAAGCGCAGCTTAAAATTCATTCTCGGATCTGGGCCTCCTTCTCGAGAAGCAATAGCTATCATTCGGCTAACTTTAGTAAACATAGCCGCTCTTTTGGCATCAATTGCTCCTTTAAAATGTTTTAACTTTGCCCATTTACTAT
>JAGGUQ010000015.1 GCA_021158435.1 bacterium | reverse complement strand
CCAGAAAAAATATCTTCAGCTAAAAAATTAATGCTTGCTGGTTTAATTGGTCTTTTAATAATAATTCTTTCTTATACTTTAGTTTCTTTTGCTTTAGGTTTGTTAAAAAAAGCATTAGGAATTGAAGAAAGAGAAGCAGAAATAAGCAGCTCAGCAATTCCTGATATTGTTAATCCAGCTAGTCGGTATTTAACTGTAACTAGTAAAGCGCCTAAACCTGAACAAGTAGTTTTTCAAAATACAAAAATTATAGTAAGTTTTAGCCAGAGGATTCAGGAGCAAAGCGTTCGTTTAGAAAAACAAGGGTGTGAAAATCCTACGTTTTCAGTTAGGAGTATACCATCAGGCAGTTTAGTTGCCGGGTCAATAAGAGTAGTTAACAATACAATAATTTTTACTCCTTTATCTCCCTGCCCCCAGCCTTTAGATAAAGATAGTTGCCAGCAAAGATCAGAATCAGATTGTAATATAGAACTTAGCAATACTCAGTGCTGTGGATGTTTTCAACCAGGAGAATATGAGGTTGTTTTAACTGGAGGAGAAGAGGGGATTTTAGGAACAAGAACTTATGGTAATACCTTAAATGGAGATGTTTCCTGGATGTTTACTGTTGAGGAGGGAGTGGATGATAATCCCTTACAAATAGAAAGCGTTTTACCTCTACCAGATAGTCAAGTAGCTAGAAATGCAGGAATAATTGTGAACTTTAATCAGGGGGTAGATTTAACTACTTTAAAGCTCTATAATCCGGCTTGTTCTTTAGAAAATAGCACTTGTGATTATCAATCTTGCGGGCAGGACTCTTGCCAATCTTGGGCAGTAAATAATATTAATGAGGCAACCATAAGAATAAGTTCTAATGGAGAATATCTTAGAGGATATTTTGAAAAGTTGTCTCCTTATAGTTTTGTTTTTCGCCCAACAAGTTTTTGCCCTAAACCAGCTTCAGATTGTCGTTGTTTTGAAGAAAATGCTTTAATTCAAGTAGAAATCTCTGAGGACATTAAAGGAAGCAATTGTCAATCATTAGATTGTTCTAATTCAGATTATTGCAGTTTTTCCTTCCAAACTAGTGATCAGATTGACATTCAAGGGCCAAAAATTAAAGAAGTTATTCCTTTTGACGGGGCAAATGATGTAGACAGGATTTCTAATATCGCAGTAATATTTGATGAAGCAATTGATCCAACATCAGTAAATGAGGATACCTTTCAAGTTTCTGATATGATTGCTCGCGAGATTTCAGCAAGTTTAGATAGAGCTATTTACAAGCCCTATCAACTTTTAACTGCTGGGAAAAAATATAGAGCTGTAATTTATGGAGGGGGTAAAAAGGGCCATACATGTGACTTAAGCCCTGATTTTGCTTTGGGAATTAGGGATATTTATGGAAATAGTTTAGAAGAAAATTTTTATAAATGGAGTTTTTCTGTTATTAATCAGATTAATCAAAATCAGCCATATATTGATTGGGTAAATCCAACAAGTGGTGCTCCAGGTCAGTGTATTACTATTCATGGATATAATTTGGGATGTTGCCCTAATGGAGAATGCAGTGGGAATAAAAAAGCAAAAGAATACGCCTGGGATTATTTAGCTGGGGTTTGTGAGATAGGGACAGAGTTGGGAAAAGTAGAGTATTTAAGCAAACAAGGTGATTGGAAGGAATTGAATTCTGAAAATATATTACTTTGGAAAGAAATAAACAGAGATTGTCCAGATGGAGGTTGCCCTCCAGATTATCAACCAGAAAATTTATTGGTAATTAGGGCTCCAGAAGATATTAAAAAGGCTGAAAACAATTTTAAGATAACTCCTGCAATAAGTGGTGCAGCTGTAGTAGAAGCTTTTAATGCTTCAGAAGAGTGGGAAATAGGAATAACCGGAAGCGATGTGGTAGTTGATAAAGAATTAGGTGGAATTAGAATTGCTGGTTATATACCAACAACTCCATTTTTATGGATAGCTAATTCTAATTTAGATAAAGTTTCAAAAATTAGCACAGAAACAGGAGAGCTTATTGGTCGTTATCAAGTAGGGGACAATCCCTCTCGAACAACTGTGGATATGAATGGAGACCCCTGGATTGCCAATAGAAGTGATGGGACAATTGTAAAATTGGATGGCCAAACTGGAGAGATTTTAAAAAAATGTGTTTTAAATAATTCCAGCTCTGGTCCTCGAGGAGTAGCAGTAGACAAGCAAGGCAATGTCTGGGCTGGTACTTATTATGGATCCCCTCAACTTTTTAAAATTCCTGGAGATGATGAAAATTGTACTCCATTAAAGACTTGTACTTTACCTTCAGGCGGAGTTTATGGTTTGGCAATTGACAGACAAGGATATTTATGGGTTTCAAATAGAAGAGCTGGCGCAATTGACAAAGTAGACCCTGAAACCTGCGAGGTTACTCGTTATGGCCCAATTAGCAGTGCTTATGGAATTGCTATTGATTTAAAAGGGGATGTTTGGGTAGCTCATTGGGCTGATTCAGGAGGGATTTATAGAGTGAATCCTAATGAAAATGCTCTTTCTTATTATAATTATGGCACAAGTTATTCTTATCCTCGGGGAGTAGCAGTAGACAAGCAAGGCAATGTTTGGGCAACACTTTGGGCTGAAGATAAAGTAATAAAAATAGATTCTAATACTGGTCAAATTATTGGGACATATCAAGTTGGAGATGGGCCTATAGGCATAACTGGTGATGCTGAGAACAATATTTGGGTAGTTAATTATTACGGAGGCGGTCCTAATTTGCCTTCTGGAGGCTGTCAAGGGGGCACAGTTACTAAATTAAAAGCAGAAACTGGAGAAGCTATTGGTACTTATTGTATTGGTGATGGGACTGATATTCCTAGACCTTATACATATTCTGATATGGCTGGTTATTTATTGCGGTTCGTAACTAACCAGTCAGCAACTTGGCAGACCACTGTTGATGCAGGCAAAATAGTTGAATGGCATTCAATTATTTGGAAAGGAGAGAAGCCAGAGGGCAGTTCTTTGTCAATGAGATTTAAAGTTGATGAAGGGAGTTGGGGCGAAGAATATTATGAAATAAACCCTTCTCAGGATTTTTCTTTAAGTTTTTTACCACCAGGTCAGTACTTGGGCATTGAAATAAAATTTGAAGCAAGTCCTAATGGGGAAAGCCCAGTAGTTTCTGAGCTTTTTGTGAGAACAAAAGATTAAAAAGGATTGAAATTTTTAGTTTAAAGATTTTTGAGGAATTTTTTAAAAATGGAAGAAAAAGAAAAAAAATTAATTATAGTTATTGGTTTGGTTTTTATCCTTATTATTCTTGGTTTTTTAGTTGCTTTTTTTGTTTTAAAGGCAAAAAAAGCTCAAAGGAACCAAGGGCAGTCATTGGAACAGATACAAGGACTGCCTAAGGAACATTTGCCTCAGCAAGACTTGAATCAAGAAGAACAAAAAGACAAACAAAAACCAAAAATAGAAACAGAAGAGGATTTAATTGAACCAGAAGAAAATTTGTTTCAAGATACAGATGGCGATGGGTTAGAGGACAAAGAAGAAATTAATATTTACAAAACCAACCCAAATGACCCTGACACAGATAATGATGGGATAATAGATCCTATAGAGATTTTTGTTTTTAAATCAGACCCTTTAAATCCTGATTCAGATAATGATGGGGTAAATGACAAAGAAGAAATTCTCCAGGGTTTGGATCCTAGTTTGCCTGGAGAAGCTAAATTGCCACCAATAGAACATACTTCAGAGTGAAAATAATTAGGTTATGGAATTTATAAAAAGAAAAAAAATTATTTATTTGTTGTTTTTGAGTCTAATTTTATTAGGCTTTGCTCAGCCAGCTAAAGCTCAGCTTGATTTAAGCCAAGGCTTGTCTGATTTTTTGGAAATAGCCCCTTTACCTGACACTCCTTTGCCAATTATTATTGGGAATATTGTTAGAGTTATCATAGGTTTTACTG
>JAGGUQ010000017.1 GCA_021158435.1 bacterium | reverse complement strand
GTAATATCTTCCATAACATAGCTCCCTGCTGTTAAACTTCCTGTTATCTCTAAATCATCATCAACTATTACACTTCCTCCACCAGCACTTTTCAAGAATAAATCATAATTATGATTAGAATCTCCAGCCTGGATATACAAAGGAGCATAAGACTTGATATAAGAGGCGGTTAAGTCAGTAAACTGGAGGTCAGAAGCAAGCGAAAGATCCCCAGGAGCATTAAGATTCAGGGGTACATTCATTAAAACCTGTTCATCACTAACAACAAGCTTGTTATTAACATCTAACAACCCAGAAGGAGACTCTGTCCCAATACCAAGGCTGCCTCCTGTAAAATAACTATCCCCTGAAGTGTTTAAAGATAAAGTTGTTGTTCCTGAACTATTTTTAGCAGAAATGACTGGGTTAACTCCTGCTTTGCTAATCAAAAGATTCCCTCCAACTTCTAAAACCTCTTCAGGGCTTGTTGTCCCAATCCCAACCTTACCAGAAGAATCTACAACCAAACGATAATCTCCATTAACCCAAAATCTCAAATCACTATTATCCAGTGACTGAATAATCTGAGAGGGAGAACTTGTCCCTGCTTTTAAACTTAAAACAGCAGCATCAGCTGTTGACTGAATACCAATAGTTGATTCTCCTGAACCATAAACATGCAAATAATAAGAAGGTGAAGAAGTCCCAATACCTATCTTGTCCCAAGTATATTGAACCTGCCAAGGATTTGAAGAACTGCCTCTATTCAAAGGAGGAGGAACATTACCTTCTGGAGGAGACTCTGTTGGCTCTGTCCAAGCAAGGGCAAAAGAAACCAAAGAAAAAAGAGCAATAATCCCTATAATTGCTCCAAGAAAAAGCCCTTTATTTTTCTTTTTTTTCAAGAAAAAGATGTTTTTAAAAGTTTTTGCAAAAGCATTAAATCGACCAAATGCTTTTAAAAAAACTTTTCTTAATCCTTTTTTAATCATAGTAAAAAAGTTATATAAATACAAATAAATGACTTTTCTCTTAATATTATAAATAAATATTAGTTTTTTAAAAGTACAAACTTACAATTATAAAATAAAAAGAGTTGCCTGCCCTTAAACACTTAAAAACAGGCAACTCTTCTTAAAAAATCAAACAACAAATTCACTTCTCAAAATAATTTTGAGACAACAGCAAAATTTTATTCAACATGCATTACCCCTTGCTCTCCTCTAGCTCTATGACCTGGGACATCGCAGTAGAAAACATAGTCCCCAGGCTCTTCAGGGGCAATAAAAGAAATTCCTCTTGTTTCTCCATTAGCTACACCAATAGCAACATTACTTAATTCTGGGCTTTCAAACTTGAAAACATGAGTAGCATCAACACCAGTTACAGTAATAGAAACAACCTCTCCTGCTTTAACTGTAAACTCAGAAGGTTCAAACCCAGATGGAGTTGCTTTGATTTTAATCACATCTTCAGGAATTTCTTCTTCTTCTAAAGGAGCAGTCTGAGAAAGATCTTCTGGATTAAATTCACCTAAAGGAGATTCAATTACTTCTGGCTCTGAAACCTCTTCTCCTTCTTCTGGCATTACTTCTTCTCCTTCTCCTTCAGGCAAAACTTCCTCTCCTGCTTCTGGCGCCACTTCTTCTCCTTCTTGTTCAGTAGCTGGTTTCTTTGGGGTAACTGAAACAGCCCAGATTATAAGGAGAAGAACAATAACAACAGCAACTAAAATGTAAATTCCTTTTTTGTTCATAACCCTTTAACCTAAATTTATAAGATAAAAACATTAAAATAAAAATTTTAAAAGACCTTTAACAAAATCTATTTTAATAATAGAGTTTTTTCTTAGAAAAAACAAGTGGAAAACTAAATTTTTATTTTTTAAAAACAATAAGAGTAAATTCTCCTCTTAATAAAGACTTATTTTTTTTAAATTTTTCTAATAAAGAACAAGGGCTTGCTTGGAAAATTTTTTCAAACATCTTTGTTAATTCATTAAAAACTATCAATTGAATGCCCTTTATTAAACAAAGCGCCTCTAATGTTTTTATTAAACGATGAGGAGATTCAAAAAAAATAAGGGGATATTTTGAATTTTCAATTTCAGAAAAAAATTTTTTTCTGCCCTTTTTATGAGGAGGATATCCTAAAAAAACAAACTTAGAGCAAGAAAGGCCAGAAACGCTTAAAGCTGCTGTCAAAGCTGATGGACCAGGGACTGGACTAACAAAATTTTCTCCTAATTCCTGAAAAACTTTCCTAACTAATTTAGGACCAGGGTCAGAAATCCCTGGAGTGCCTGAATCAGAAACAAGAACAATTTGCTTCCCTTGTTTTAATAATCTTAAAATCTTGTCTATTTTCTTCTGTGAAGAGTGTTGATGAAAAGATTCTGTTGGTTTAGAAATTTGATAAAAATTTAAAAGTTTTTTTGTTCTTCGGGTATCTTCAGCTAAAATAAGGTCTGCCTTTTTAAAAACCTCTAAAGCTCTCAAAGTAATATCCTTTAAATTACCAATAGGAGTTGCAACAACAAAAAGCATATATTAAAACTGGTTAATCTAAATTTCATAGACTAATCTTGGTCTGGGGTAAGAGGCCCCCAAGAATCTAAAGCTAGATTTGGAGGTGGAGCTCCTCTCCGACTAGAAGTTCTTTCTATTGGCGGAACCATAAAAGCCTTTACTGGATAATGGTAAATAGAAGCTAATTCCTCAACATTTAGAATAAAACCTGGGGCTCCTGCTCCAGCACTTCGTTTAATGTAATTCTGAATAATCCTTTCCTGTTTTTTGGCAATTCTTTTTTTAACAAAAAAATAATCTGCCCCAGTAGAAACTCTAGAATAAGGTTTAAATCCATTCATATCCAAAGTGCTAAATTGATTAAAAACCCCCAAAAGAGCAGAAACTCCTTTTCCTTTATCAAATACCTCTTTAGGAGCAAAATAAATTAATCGAATTTTTGTTCTAAAGCCAATTTTAGAAATTTTTCTTTGAATTCCCTCAATTACTTTTGTATTTGAAGTTTTTGAAGCTCCTTCATCCTGTTCTTCCTTATTCAATTTAGCAATTAATTTTTCTCCTTGCTTTTTCCAATCTTGAGAAATAGGTGTAATAATAATCTGAATCCAACCTCTTTCACCAGATCCAAATTTTCCTAAAGACTCCCAAAGCGAAGACAAGGGGTCAATAAATTCTTTAATTAAAGGAAGCTCAAAAGCAGGATAAGTTCTAATTGGATAACAGTCTTCTTTGTAAAGGGTGAGCTCTGTCCCCCATAAGTTATACTTTTCATTAGGAAATTCAGTAGGCGCTTCTATTGTATAATCTTCAGAAACAAGAGAAATTTCTGCTTCTGGATAAGCGCTGTAAATTGCTGACTCAACTAAATGCCTTAATCCTTGTGGAATATAAACAAAATATTTTATTCTTCCATTAAGGCAAACAATTTCAAAGGATAAACTTAATTGAAAAACTCCCTTAAAATAACGGTCAATAAAATTCCCTCCAGACTTTGCTGAAGCCAAATGAGTAAACATTTTTTCTGCTACCTGAGGGGGGTACTTATTATCTTTAGGCACTTTTATTGACAGCAAAATCCACTTTACCTTGCTTGCATATTTACCCTGAATATAATTTAGCCATAAATTCCAAAAACCCCAAGCAAAAACAAAAGCAAAAACAATCCAACCACCTGAAGTAAAAATTTTCCAAATTACTTCAAAAACAGAATAATCATTAAGGCTTAAAATAAACTTTTTAAGTTCTTCAAAAACAAAAGAATAAAAGCCAAGAATTAGCCCCCCTATTTTGTTTAAAATAGAAATAAAAGGATAAAAAACTTCCATAAATAAAATTTATTTATAAGCCCTGGTCCTGGAGCTTTTTAAAAAGCTCTTTTTGCTGTTTAGTTAAACGAGAAGGGATTTTAATTTTAACCTTAACAATATGATCTCCCTGGCCAGATCTCTGAAAATGAGGAACCCCTTTGCCTCTTAATATAAATTCCTGACCAGAAGGAGTGCCTGAAGGAATTTTCAAAAACACTTTCCCTCCTAAAACCGGAACTTCTATCTTTCCGCCTAAAACAGCTGTACTTAAAGGAATTTCTATTTCTGAATAAATATTATCTCCTTTTCTTTGAAATACAGGATGAGGCTTAACATTTATTTTTAATAATAAATCACCTTTATGTTTATTAATATAATGACCTTGATTTCTATAACGAATAACTCCGCCTGTGTTAACCCCTGGTGGGATTTTTACTTTTATTTTCTTTAATGTTTTAATGCTCCCTTGTCCTTTACATTTAGGGCATTTTTTCTCTGGGATCTTTCCTTGCCCTTTACATTCAGGGCAAATATAAACCTGGGAAAACTGACCAAAAAAAGTTGAACGGGTTTGCCGAATTTGCCCTTTACCCTGACAACTTGGGCAAACTATCATTTTAGATCCAGGGGCAAGTCCTGTCCCATGACACTCAGGACAAGGAGTAAACGCACGATAAGATATCTCCTTTTCTGTGCCGAAACTTGCTTCTTCTAAAGTTAAATCCAATTCTAAAACTATGTTATTTTTTCTTGCTTGTCTTGCTTTCTGAGAAAATCTTGAGCCAAAAAAATCACTAAAAATATCTCCTAAATCAAAAAAATCTTCAAATATAGAGGAAAAAGATTCTTGGTCTGTTTTTCCTTGAACATCTTTCATTGCCTCAGCCCAATTAATCCAATCTCGGAAACTTTCAAACCCGCTAAAACCACCTTGAGCTTGGGCTTGAGCAAAAGCACTACCATAACGATCATATTGAGCTCTTTTCTCAGGTGAAGAAAGAACCTGATAAGCCTCATTAACTTCCTTAAATTTTTCTGCATCACCAGTTGGCTTATCTGGATGATATTTTTGAGCTAATTTCCGAAAAGCTTCTTTTATTTGTTCTTGACTGGCGTCACGAGGAACGCCAAGTATCTCATAATAATCCTTCATAATAAAGTAAAAATTTTTAAACTACATACCGTCCTCTTTTTATCTGGTCGCCAATAATCATCCCTTGTTCTAAAGTAATTACCCTTTTTCTTAATAAATTAACTATCTCCCGATTATGAGTAACTAAAAGAACAGTTGTCCCAAACTCATTTATTTTAACCAAAAGATCAACAATTCCTCTTGTATTTAATGGGTCAAGGTCTCCTGTTGGCTCATCAGCCAACAAAATTTTTGGTTGGCAAACTAAAGCCCGCGCAATTGCTGCTCTTTGTGCTTCTCCAGCAGAAAGCTGATGGGGGAAGTGAGTTGCTTTTTTTTCTAAACCAACAATCTTCAAAACCTGACTGATTCTTGACTTTATTTTATTCTTTGGAGCACCAACTGCCCTTAAAGCAAAAGCTATGTTTTCAAAAACTGTTTTCTTAGGAAGCAATTTAAAATCTTGAAAGATTACACCTATTTGTCTCCGAAGAATAGGAGTTTCTCTTGGCTTTATATCAGTAATATCCCATTGGCCAACTATAATCCTTCCACTTGTTACCCTTTCTTCAGCAATTAAAAGTTTAATAATTGTACTTTTCCCTGCTCCTGACTGGCCAACAATAGAAACAAATTCTCCAGGCTTAACATAAAAAGAAACATTTTTCAGGGCATAAGTAGAAGGAGGATAAAATTTTGTAACATTTAAAAACTTTATCATTTTTTCTCTTTTTCAAAGCCGAGAGTGGGGATTGAACCCACAACCTAACGCTTACGAAGCGTTTGCTCTACCATTGAGCTATCTCGGCTAAAACAAGCGGGATACCAGAATCGAACTGGCGCCTCTGCCTTGGGAAGGCAGTGTACTACCATTATACTAATCCCGCCAAAAAATTACAGAGCCTAACATTCCCTGAGCCAACCTTCCCAGAGAACTTTCCCGGAGAACTTTCCCGGAGGCAGTCTCCGGAATGGGTTCGGAATGAGTTGGGTTAAAAAAGACGAAGAATATCTTTGTAAGTAACAAAAATTGCTAAAAAAATAAGTAAAATTACTCCAAGGTTATTAATTGCTATTTCTACATTTAAAGGAACTTGCTTACCCTTTCTTAAACCTTCAATTATAGCAAAAACAACTCTTCCTCCATCAAGAGGTGGTATTGGCAAAATTTGAAAACAAGCTAAAGCAACCGAAAAAATTCCTACAATTTGCAGAAAGTAAACAAATCCTTGTTGAGATACCTTCCCGCTCAAAGAAACTAAACCAACAGGTCCAATCATTTGCCCAATCAAGGTACCTTTTGAAATTAAGTTTTTTAAAACTATCCAAATTCCTGAAAAAATCTCGCCAACTAAGTAGAATGTATTTTTAATTCCTAAAAACACATTCTGGGGGAAAGGATAAGAAACAATTGAAGTTTTTGCTAAAGTTATTCCAATTACTCCATAATCTTCATCTATAATTCCTGGAAAAGCCTTTTTAGCTGGAATAGGAGATATTTCAAATTGAAGGACCTTGTCTCTTCTTTTAATTTTAAACAAAACAGGAATATTTATCTTATCTTTTAAATAATTTTGAACTTGAGAAATAGAATCAAATTTCTGATTATCAATTTCTAAAATAACATCCCCTGGAATTAATCCAGCCCTATCAGCTGGAGACCCAGGATTAACTCCAATAACCTGAATGCCTAAAGAAGTGGTTGTATCTGATAAAACTACCTGAGGAACTCCTAAGCTCAAACACAAACTAAAAACTATAATTGCCAAAACTATATTCCCTCCTGCTCCGCCCAAAGCAATAAGAACTTTTTTCCACCAAACCTGACTAGAATAACCATCTTTGCTCTTGCTTCTCTCAATTTCATCTTTCAATTTATTTAAACCACCAAAAGGAATCAATCCTAAAGAATAAATTGTTGCTCCTTTATCTGGAGACGGAGCCTTTTTCCCAAAAAAAATTCGATATTTTCCTCTGCTTTTAACCAGGCCAATAAGGCGTGGAGGATAACCTATAGAAAACTCTTCTACACAAACATTAAAGCTTTTAGCCAGTAAAAAGTGGCCAAATTCATGAAAAAAAACTAAAACACTTAAGGCAAGAAACCCGTAAATTACTATTATCATAATTATTGATTTCCTAAAATTTCTTTTTCTTTATCTTCAATTATTTGAAGCACCTTTTTATTAAAATCCCCAATTGCTTCATCTAATTTTTTCAAGAATTGATATTTTTCGTCTTCACTGATTTCCTTGTTTTCAAAACTTTTTTTAATTTTTTCTTTAATTTCATCCCGAACAATCCTTGCTTTTTGCCTAAAATGCTCTGCTTTTTCCTTTAAATGATGAAAAACCATTTTTCTTCTTTCCTCGCTTAAAGGCGGCAAAGTTAAACGAACCACATTTTCATCAGAAGTAGGTTGAGCACCTAAATCTGCTTGAGCTAAAGCTTTTTCAATATTTTTTAAAATGCTTTTATCCCAAGGCTCAACAACATAAGTCTTTCCTTCTAAAATACTAATTTGAGCAACTTGGTTAAGAGGAGTTTTTGTTCCATAACAATCAACCAAAATTGAATCAACCAACTCTAAAGTAGCTCTTTCTGTTCTTAAACCTGCGCTTTCTTCTTCAAACTCTTTAAAAATTTTTTCAAATTCTCTTTTTGCTTGCTCAATAAAATCTTTCTCCATAAGACTTTTAAAATTAAAGATTATTAAACTTATCTAAATACAAACAAAAGTCACCAACAACTAAATTAGGATTAACATTTTGTTCTAAATATATTTTTGACTGGAAAACTTTTTGTATTAGAAAATAAAGGTCTTTTAATGAAAAATCAATTTGCTCTTTTTTAAATGAATCCGGCAGAAAACCTCCCAGCTTTAGCTTGTTATAAAGGGCAATCCGTAAAGCCCAAATCAGATGGTCAAACTTTGAATCTACACCTTTATTTCCTTGGAAATAGGATAAGGTATTTTCTAAATTCCTTTTTTTAAGAACACTTAAGGATTTACTAATAGATTCTTTAAAGGAATTAATTTTGCTTTTATCTTCTAAAAATTGAATAATCATTCCTGGCTGGGCTGAAGAAAGAAATAAAAGTAAAGCTAAATCCTGAATATTTCTCTTTTCTCCTTCTAACCAGGAAAGAATCTGTTTTCTGTCTGGTAAAGAAAAACGCAAAACTTGAGCTCGGGACAAAACAGTTAAAGGGAAACGAGTCAAATCATTAGCAGTAATTATTATTAAACTATAAGGAGGGGGTTCCTCAAACAATTTAAGTAAAGCATTAAAAGCTTGAAGGGTCATTTTATCTCCTTGAACAATCAAAGCCACTTTATACTTACTTAAAACAGGCTTTGAATTAAAAAATTGCTTTAAATTTCTAATCTGGTCTATTCCTAAACTGCTCTTGCCCTCTCCAGTTAAATAGAAAAAATCTGGATGAATATGTTTAGAAAAATATTGACAACTCAAACAATTTGAACAATAACTACTTCCCTTTCTTTTAGAACAAAGAACTGCCTGAGAAAATTTCTTAGCTAAAGTTTCTTTACCTAAATGTTTTTGTCCGTAAAACAAATAATTATGAGCTAAATTATTGGTTTTTAGAATATAATTTATATAATTTAGTATATTTTTCTGACCAATAATATTCATAATGAATCTACAAATTAAATCCCCATTGCTTTTAATATTTTAAAAGCACAATTATCCCAAGAATAATTTTTAACTCTTTTTAATCCTTTTTTCTTCATCTGCGCTCTTAAATCAGCAGACTGAATAATTTTCTCTAAACAACTAAGCAATTGTTCTTCACTTCTTGGATCAAAATACAAAAAAATATCTTTCTGCCCTATTTCTTTAAAAGGAGGAATTGAACTAGCAATTACTGGGCAACCACAAGCCATTGCTTCTAATAAAGGCAAACCAAAACCTTCATAAAGAGAAGGGAAAATAAAAGCCAAAGCTTGACGATAAAAAACAGATAAATGTTCTCGCTTTAAATATGGAACTTTAACCAAATTGTCCTTTCCGAGATATTTATGTTTTAAGCCTGCAAAATCAGGGCCAACAAGAGCTAATTTAACTGAAAGGCTGCTTTTCTCAATAAACTTCTGATAAACAGAGACAAGGAAGTCTACATTCTTTTTTTTGTTTACTGCTCCAACATAAAGAAAATATTTTTTAGGTTCTAACCCATAAGAATAAACAATCTCCTCATCTTCTAAAGAACTGCCTTCTTTATAGAAAAAAATTTTGTCATCATAACCTAAAGGAGCAACTTCTATGTTTTCTGGATTTAAATTATAAACTGAAATTAGCTCATCTTTTGTAAATTGAGATGGAACAATAATTTTTTTTGCTTTTTTCACTCCTCGCCGGTAGGTAAAGTAAAGCAAAAATCTCTGAGATAAAGAATAAAAATTCTTAAAACGCTCAAATCCTAAATCATGGACTGTAAAAAAACTAGATTTTGGACAAATTAAAGGCAGGCCATAACCTGGCACAAAAAGAATATCAATTGGATTAAAAAGCAATTCTAAGGAAAATCGAATTTGGGTCCAAAAAAACCTAAAAGGCCAGGCAAGATAAATAACCTGCCAATTATCTGGGACATCTTCTAAAAGATGTTTAATTTTTGGAAAAGGCTTATTTGTATAAAGAATAAACTGACAATCTTTCTTTTTTTTGGTTAAACGAAAAAAAGACTTAATTAAATAAAAACAATACCACCCAATTCCTGTCTTATTCCCGGCAAAAGCTCTAGTTCCATCAAAACCAATTTTTACCATATTTTTATTTCACGTAAAGAAGGCTTTTTTTGTAAACATCAAGATTGTCTAGAGCAAAACCCGTTCCTCGAGCAACAGCTAATAAAGGTTCGTCTGTTAAATAAGCTGGAACACCTGTTGTTTCTGTTAAAAGTTGATCTAATTTCTTTAACAAAGCTGTTCCTCCAGTTAAAATCATTCCCTTTTCCATAACATCTGCAGCAAGCTCTGGGGGGGCTCCATAAAGCACTTCCTTTACTGCTGAAACTATAGAAGCTAAAGGTCCTTCAATAGCAGCTGTAACATCATCTGAGGTGATTGTCAAAATTTTTGGCAAGCCACTAACCATATCTCTACCCTTAATTTCCATTTTTAATTTCTCCCTCAAAGGAAGGGCTGCGCCAATCTGTATTTTAATTCTTTCTGCAGTTTGTTCTCCAACTGCCAGATTGTATTTTTTTCTAATATATTCAGCAATAGCAGTATCAAACTTATTACCAGCTACTCTGACTGACTTAAATGAAACAATTCCACCTAAAGAAATAATTGCTGCTTCTGTTGTACCTCCTCCCATATCAACAACCATATGACCAGAAGCAGAATCTATTGGGATTTTTGCTCCTATAGCTGCAGCCATAGGTTCTTTTATCAAATAAGTAGCTCGGGCTCCAGCAACATTAGCTGCATCTAAAACTGCTCTTCTTTCAGCTGATGTGATTCCCCCAGGTACAGCAACCATTACTTCTGGCCGAAAAATCTGCCACTTGCCTAAAGCCTTGTTAATAAAATATCGCAACATTGCCTCAGTTGTCCGGTAGTCAGCAATCACTCCTTCTTTCAAGGGCCTTTTAGCAACAATTGTATCAGGAGTCCGGCCAATCATTTCTTTTGCCTCGTCTCCAACAGCTAAAACATTGCCGTCCAATGTAGAAATTGCTACAACAGACGGCTCATTAGCAACAATACCCTTTTTTGCCAGGTAAACTAAAACATTAGCTGTGCCCAAATCAATGCCTATTTTCTTGGTAAACATATATTACTAATATAAAGCAAAAGAACCTTAAGTCAAGTTTTGAACTGTTATTTCAAAAAAGTCTTTAATAAAAAAGCCTGCTTCTAATAATTCTTTTTCCTCAAAATTTATTTGTTTTAATTCTTTATAAGATTTTTCCAAAAAAAGAGTAAAAATTTTTTTATTTCCCTTTAAAGAATTAAAATCTGGCCCATAGCCAGAAAGGTTAATTAGCTTCAATCTAAAAGCTGGAATCAAGACTCGCAAAAAACTCTCATCTGATTTTTCTATTTCTTTAATTGTTAATCTAAGCAGATTAAAAATATTCTTATCCTGTCCATAAGGAGCAATTTTTTCTAAATCTGAAGCAGTGCTTCTAACAGCTAATAATTTTTTCCATGATTGAAAAATTCCAGGATAAATCTCCTTTGTTTTTCCGCCAATTAAACGATAAGAATTTCTTCCTTGGACTAAGGTCAAACAAAAATACCGAAAGGGTAAGCAAACAGAAAAATTTTTACTCTTTGGGTTAAGCGCTCCTTGAGCCACAAATTGAATAATTCCTTTCTCTTTTGAGAAAAAAACAACTTTTTTCCCTTTTTTTTCTAAGGGGAAAGAATGCAAAACATAGCCATTAACCGAAAAAAACATAATAAAGGTTTATAAATCCACTCCTAAATTACGAACTAAATGAAACTGAGGGAAAAAGGTTGAGTCTTTTTTTATGCCAACAATAAATTCTAAGGGAATACTGGATAATTGATTAAAAGAACCAATTTCTCCTTGGAAATCAAAGACTTTTTCTTCTAATCCATTTAACCGAAAGTTAAAAACTAATGATTGCTCATTATTACTAAAAATCACTTCATCGCTTTTAACCAAAAGCTCTAAATCATCTAAATCCTGGTTTAATAAATTTTTTACAACCACCCTACCTGATATATCTTTTTGTTTAATCAATTCTGGTAAGTCAGCTTCAAGAATAACACCTGGCTGCTTTTTTAATTTTGTAGAAAAATTAAAATCTTTTTTGAATTCTGAAGACAATCCTGGAACCTTAAAATACAAACTACCTCGGAATTCTTTTTCTAAAGAACTTGTCTCAAGAAATCTTCCCCTTATAACAATAATCTTTGTTTTTTTAAAAGGAGAAAAATCTTTTATCTCCCAATAACAACCATAACCTATTTTCTTGTCACATGGAGGAATGCTTTCTATTAAATCAAAATCAGCTGGCCAGAATAAATTAATTTCTGGAGAAAGGATCGTTCTTGTTTGCAAGTTTCTAAAAGTAAAAACATATTCATTAACCCCGCTAATGTAATTGGATTCTTTTGCCTGAAATTCAATGGTCAGGTCAGGGTCTTTTGATGGAGAAAAATAAAAGAAATAAAAATATAAACCAGCTAAAACAGCTAAAATAAAGACAAAAAATAAAATAAAAATTAAAATTTTACCTTTTTTCTGTCCCATGCCAAAACCTCAGAAACAAATTAATAAAGGAGCCACACTCCAGACAAGCTGAAGCCTGGCTCCTTGTCTTTAAAATTCATCTTATTGATTAGGCTGAACAGATGGAGTTGACTGAGTTGGTTGTGCTTGCTCTTGATTCTTAATAGCCTGAACAATTTGGGAATCAGGGCGAAGATCTTCAACAAATAAAACTTGGGATAAACTAATTAACATCTTACTTTCTGGGGCGTGCATTTCTCCACCCAGCTTAACTAAAGTAAGCTGCTGAGTTGGCTGTGCCCCTTCCTCTTGAGCCGGAACTTCTTGAGTCTGGAGATAATGAACATCTTCTAAGAGTAAAAAGTTTCTATTTACTTTTGTTACTCGACCAAAATACGTTTGCCCATTAGTTAAAAAAACTGCTTGCCAAACAGGCTCTTTGCTGCCTAGTGGCTTTACTACTAGAAAAACAAGAACAAGAATAACCACAATCAACAAAACAACCAACAGGATAAATAAACGGGTTAAAGTATTTTTATTTGATTTTGCCTGAAATGGTTGTTGATTTGACATTTCTACCATAAACTTTAGCTTTTAATACTTTTATAAAGCTCCAAGGTTTTTTTTGCTGTTTTTAACCAAGAAAAACCTTGGGCATACTCATAGGATTGATCAATAAGACCTTTTAATTCATCTTTGTTAAGAACGACCTTTTTTAGAGCTTCAGTTATTTCTGATATATCATAAGGATCTACTAATAAACTGTGCCCTTTAGCTACTTCTGGTAAAGACGAAACATTACCAGCAATAACTGGAACTTTTTTAGCCATTGCTTCTAATAAAGGCAAGCCAAAACCTTCATAAAGAGAAGGGAAAACAAAAGCGCTTGCTCCCTCAAAAAGCAATCCAATATCATCAGCTGGAATGTATCCAGGAAGAATAATTCTGTCTTTAAAAGGAGAAGACTGAATCTTCTTTTTTATTTTTGAAAAACCCTGTCCAGGACTTCCTGCTAAACACAAATTATATTTATAAACAGGTAGCTGCTTAGAAAACCTTTCAAATGCTGAAATAATCCGCAAAATATTCTTTCTTTCTTCTAATGTTCCCAAAAACAGGAAATAATTTTCTCCAAGCTTATACTTCTTTTTGATTTTTGCTATTTTTTCTAAGGGTGAAGATTGAAAAAATCTTTCATCTACCCCATGGGGGATTATTTTTATCCTATTTGATTTAATCCCTAAAATAGATTCTAGATCTTTAGCTGTTGACAAAGAAGGGCTAATAATGTACCTTGCCTCCTTCAAAAGTTGACTGACTCTATATTTCTCTTTATCAACAGAATTTTTATCTTTATTTACGTACCATTCAGGAAATTTAAAAAAACTTAGATCATGAACAGTAACTAAATAAGGAGTTTTGATATTTAAAGAATAAATAACTGAAGGAACATGGAAAACATCTAAATTTTCTCTATCAATAAAAGTAGAAGTTAAAATTCTTGAATAAAAATCCGATAAAAATATTCCATACTTTCTAAAAGGGAAAAACTTAAACTTTACATTCTTTAAGGAAAACTTATTTAATGTTTTTTTTCGAACTGAACGGTCAAAGAAAAGAAAATAGGTATTTGATTTATCAATATCCAACAAATTACGAACTAATTGATAAACATAATGACTAATCCCTGCCCCTTTTCCTTTTTCAGGGTTAAGTATACTTCGACAATCAATCCCAATCTTCATATTTTTTTAATATTATCCTTTATTTTAAAAAAGAAAAGTGTATAATTTATTATTACAATATTCTATGGAAAACCTCATAACTGTCAACAAAAGAGCTTATCATAATTTTGAAATCCTCGAAACCAAAGAAGCAGGAATTGTTTTAACTGGCCCAGAAGTTAAATCAGTAAAACAAGGCCAAATTAATATCTCTAATGGATTTGTTTCTCTTGACAAAAACCTAAACTGCTGGTTAAATAATGTTCATATTTCTCCTTATAAACCAGCAGCTTTGGGCCCTGAATATGATCCTTTAAAGCCACGAAAACTTCTTTTAAAGAAAAAAGAAATAAAAGAACTTATTGGGAAAATTCAGGTAAAGGGCTTGACAATTATCCCTTTAAAGGTATATTCTAAAAGGAACCTAATAAAAGTAGAAATTGGGATAGCTAAAGGAAAAAAACAGAAAGATAAAAGAGAGGAAATTAAAAAAAGAGAGATTGAAAGAAAAATCCAACAAAGATTAAAGCAATTTTAATACTTTGGGGGTGCCAGGATTCGACGGAAGGTCAAAGATAAAAACGCTCTTTGTCCTGAGAAAGACAAAAAACTTCTCGAACAAAATAAATGCCAAAGAAAATTACGCTTTTGCTTTGGTCTAAAATCACCAAAGCCGTTCTGCTAAAGACTCCTACTATTTAGTAGAACGTCAAAAAGTAGGATAGGTATTTTGAGGATCCTCACTCAAAATACTGAATAAAAAAGAGGATAGGACTTAACAATTTTTGTTTGGTTTTAATGTTAAGTCCGAAAAAACAAACCAAACTATAAGAGTAGAAGTTTTTATCTTTGCTTCTCCGGACAGGGCTTCGATGCCCTCACCTCCACCATCATATGTTATCCACTTGATTTATTTTTTATTTTCTTAAAAATATTTTCTCTACATTATTAAATTCTTTTAATTTTTTTTCTTAATTGAAAGAATATCGCTTAAACAACGAAATAACTTCTCCTAAAGTTCGCCTTATTAATGAAAATGGCGAACATTTGGGTATTAAAAGTACATCAGAAGCTATTAAAATGGCTCAGGGCAAAAATTTAGACTTAGTTGAAATCAACCCAACTACAGACCCACCAGTAGCTAAAATTATGTCCTTTGGACAATTTAAGTACATGCTCAAAAAGCAAAAAAAGGGTAAAGGGAGCAAGACTTCTGTTGAAGAGGTTAAAGGAATAAGGTTAAGCCCAAGCATTAGTGAGCACGATTTTAATCTAAGACTTAATCAGGCAAAAAAGTTTTTAGATAAAAACAAAAAAGTAAAAATAGAAATAATCCTTCGTGGAAGAGAAAAAGCTCATACAAATATTGCTTTTAATATCATTCAAAAGTTCATTAACTCTTTAGAAAATATTGTCATTGAAAATCCGCCAAAACGCTTAGGGTCGAAAGTTACTTGTTTAATAAAAAAAGAAAAGGGCTCTTAAGCCCCCTTTAATTTATGACCAAAAAAACAAAAAAATCTGTTAAAAAAAGGTTTAAAATAACAAAAAAACAGAACTTGCTCCACCAAAAGTCAGGGCAAGACCATTTTAATGCTCGCGAATCCGGAAAAGTAACCAGAAATAAAAGGAAACCCAAAAAATTGCCTAAAGGATACGCTAAAACTATCCGACAAATCATATGACTAGAGTAAAAAGAGGAAAAACCCATTTAAAAAGAAGAAAAAAAATCCTTAAACAAACAAAAGGATATAAATGGGGAAGGAAATCTAAAATCAAATTAGCTAAAACTGCCCTTTTAAAAGCAGGAGCTTATGCTTGGAGAGATAGAAGGGCAAAAAAGAGAGCGTTTCGAAGGCTTTGGCTAATAAAAATTAATGCTGCTTGCCGAAAATACGGTTTAAGCTATTCTAAATTTATCCATCTGCTAAAAACAAAAAATATTGAAATAGATCGAAAAATTCTTTCCCAAATAGCAGAAAATTATCCTGAAACTTTTGAAAAGATTATTAACTTTATCCAAGAAAAAGGCGAGCAACCATCAGAAAAAGCCGAGCCAAAAGAAAGCAAGACAAAGTCGAACAAAAAATCAGAATCTAAGAAAAAAAATAAATAAACATTCTTTTCAAATTTTAGACTTTATATAACTGAAGTCTATTTTTTACTTATCTCCAAGGTCCGGTAGATCAATTGGTTAGATCGCGGCCCTGTCACGGCCGAGGTTGCGGGTTCAAGTCCCGTCCGGACCGCCACCTTATTTTCATATTAGCAAAAATATTAAAGAAATTCCCGTCATATATGAGGAAAACAAAGCTAATCCTTTTTTTTATTCTCCCTGGAATCTTTTTTGTTTTTCTTTTTTTTACTATATTTTCATTTTTTTATTTTCAAGATAATCTTTTGAAATATGCGCCTGAGCAAACAGATCTTTACATTCATTATAAAAACAACCCTTTTTCAAAAGAAATAAATTCAAAACAATGGTTCCTTTATTTGTCCAATGATACAACTCCCAATAATTTTAAAAAAATTAAAGAAGCTTCAATAATCACTATTCTTGAAAGCAAAGACATTGATTTTAATACCTTTCCTTTTAATAACAAACAACCTATCTCAACAACCAGCACACAAATAGTCATCCTCAAAGGTGAACCAGGTGATTTTTCAAACTACCCTTATTATAAAAAGCAATTAGCTGAAAATGTTTTTGCTCTAAGTAAATCAAAAGAAGCTTTAAAAATAAAATTTAAAAATAATTTTCAGATTAAAAAAAACAATTTTTTTAATCCCTTTAAAGGCTTCTTAAAAATTAAAGATACAATCTATCCTTTATACTTTAAAATTTCAAAACAAAAAATTATCTTTTCCTCAGAGAAAAACCTGTTAAAAGATCAAACAATTTATTCTCTTCTTGAAAATCCCGGCTGGAAGTATCTTATCCCAAAAACTAATAGTATTATCTTAGAAAACATTAATAGTTTAAATCAACCAAATTTAATTTACTGGCAAAACAACAACTGCTTTCTTTCCTATCAAACAGAACAAAGCCTTGAACAAATACAAAATGAGCTTAAAATATACCTTGCTAACAAATACCCTAAAAAAGAAAAAATAATCCTGCCTGATAAAACAACTGCTTTTGAATTAAAAGCTTCTCCTCAATCCTTTAATTTTGAAAATTGTCAAGACTTCCTCTGTTTGCAGCAAGATAATAAAGAAAGCTTTGCTTTTAAAAAAGAAAAAAACTTTTTACTTTTTTTGAACAATTTAGATTATTTAAACGAAGTGAAAGATAAATCCTACACCTTTGAACAAGACACTTTTTTAGAAAGTTTAAATAAAGAAAAAAATTCCTGTTTTATTCCTAATAGAGAAAAAACTCTTATTTGGATAAAAAATAATAATCCATTAGAATATTTTTTATTTAATATAGCTGGGGACAACTTTAAAGGGTGTTTTATTAAATATTTAGATTAATAACTTAAATTTAACATTTTTATTAACTTTATCTTTATGAATCAAAAAGACTTCTTCAAAAAAATTCTTGAAGAAAGGAAAAAGGTAACCGAAGAAAGACTGCAAAGTATTGCTAAAAAAAATTCTGTTAACAGAAAGGGTTACACAACAATTTTTCCTGAAATAGGACGAAGCGATGATGAAAATGCTGATGAAGTGGTCACTTTTACCAATCTTTTATCTTTAAAAACTAACTTAGAGCAAGAACTAAAAGAAATTGAAGATGCGCTTTCAAAAATAAAAAAGGGGACTTATGGTATTTGTGAAATTTGTGGCAAAAAAATAAAAAAGAATAGATTAAAAGCCAACCCAACAAGCAGATTTTGCCAAAATTGTCAGGCAAAGGCAAAATCTTTATAAATTAACTTTTATGAAAATAGAAAAAAAGATAAAAATAATTATATTTATTATTATCTTTTTTAGCCTGTCTTATTATATATACAACCAAACTCAAGCACCAAAAAAAGAATATATCCCAACTTCCTTTCTTGTTGAAAAAGGCCAAGGCGTACAAGAAATAGGAGAGCAATTAAAGGAAAAAAATTTAATCAAAAACAAAGACCTTTTTACAATTCTTTGCCTTTTAAGCGGAGCCTGGACTAAATTTAAGCCAGGTTCCTATGCTTTAAGCCCAAATATGAATCTCTTCCAAATCATCAAGACCTTAACTACCCTCCCTAAAGCAAAAGAGATAACAATTACTATAAAAGAAGGATGGACAAATGAACAAATTGCTGAATATTTAGAAAACCAGGGCGTCCTTAAAAAAGAAGATTTTTTACAATTTTTAGAAAATCCTACTTTTTCCCAAAAAGAATATGGATTTTTAGAAGAAAAGGCAAAACAAGTAAAACTTCAAGGCTACCTTTTCCCTGACACTTATCGTATTTACGAAAAAAGTACACCTGAACAAATAGTAAAAAAAATGCTAGATAATTTCCAGCAAAAATATGAGCTTTACTTAAAAAAAGAAATAGAAAAACAAAATAAGTCCCTTTTTGAAATAGTTAATTTAGCTTCTTTAATAGAAAAAGAAGCTTCTGATGAGCAAGACAAAAAAATTGTTTCTGGAATTTTCCAAAAAAGATTAGAACTTAATATGCCGCTTGAATCCTGCGCAACTATTAATTATCTACTTAAAACACCAAAAAAAAGGCTTTCTCAGCAAGATCTACAAATAGATTCCCCTTACAATACCTATCTTTATCCTGGTTTACCACCAGGTCCAATAAATAACCCTAGTTTAGACTCCCTAAAAGCAGCGCTTTTCCCTTTAGAAACAGATTATTTATTCTTCTTAGCCGGCCCTAATGGGAAAAACATCTATGCAAGAACATTAACTGAGCATATTGAAAATAAAAGAAAATACTTAAATAATTAAAACAACAATTTAATTGCTTCTTTTATCTGACTTACTCTAATAAAATCTAATCCTTTAACTTTAATTTTTTCTTTTTGATTTTCTGAAGAAAAAATAAATTTTTTAAATCCTGCTTTTGCTGCTGTTTTTATTCTCTGACCAGCAAAATGGCAAGGATGAATTACTCCATCTAAACCAACTTCTCCAAAAGCAACTAAATCTTGGGGAAGTTCTTTATTTTTAACTGCTGAAATAATAGCTAAACAAATGGCCAAATCTGCTCCAGCATCACTAATAGTTAATCCCCCTAAGACATTCAAATAAATATCTAAGTGTGATAATTTAATCCCTGCTCTTTGGGCAAGAACAGCAATAAGAATTTCAATTTTTGAAATATTCAAACCTTTAACTTTACGCTGAGGATAAGGGAAGGGGGTTGAATTAACTAAAGCTTGAATTTCAGTTAAAAATACTTTTGTTCCTTGTAAAACTGGAGAAACAACTGAACCAGGCAATCTCTGTTTTCCTTTATTTAAAAACAAACTAGAAGAATCTTTTACTTCTTTTAGCCCCTGTTTTTTCATTTCAAAAACTGCAACTTCTTGTGTTGGACCAAATCTATTCTTATTCACCCTTAAAAGCCGGAAGTAATGATAAGGATCTCCCTCAAAACAAAGAACAACATCAACTAAATGTTCTAATGTTTTTGGGCCAGCAATAAGGCCATCTTTAGTAATATGGCCAATAATAAAAATAGGAATGTTCATTGATTTAGCTAACTCCATTAAAGAAACTGTAGCTGTTCTGATTTGATTAACACTCCCACTTTTAGAAGAACTAAAATACGAACAAAGAGACTGGATGGAATCAACAATTAATAAACTTGGTTTCAATTTTTTGGTTAATTGAATAATTTCTGAAACATCCTGAGTAGAAGAAATATGTATTAGTTTTTGTTCTATACCCAAACGATCAGCTCTTATCTTAATTTGCTCTAAAGACTCTTCACCTGAAATGTAAAGAACTTGTCTCTTCAAATTCCCAGCAATTTGAAGAACAAAAGTACTTTTCCCAATTCCTGGCTCTCCACTTAAAAGAATTAAAGAACCAGGGACAATTCCTCCCCCTAAGGCTCTATCTAAATCTGAAAAACCTGAAGAAAGACGATTAATGTCCTTTTTATTAATTGATGAAAGATTTTTAACAACTAATTCTTTATTAACCGAAGAAAAAGCCCTTTCATTTGAGGGGCTTTTTTCAATTGTGCCCCAAGCACCACACTCAGGACACTGACCAAACCATTTTAAAAATTGGGCTCCACACTTTTGACAAGTGTATATTTTTTTATCATCCATTTATTTTATTCTAATATACTTCAATCTATTTATATTCTTATCAATAAAATAAAGGTACTGGCCATCTTCTGAAACATAAAGATGGCTGGCATTAAATCCGCCAAATGCTCCTTCAGCTAAAAAAGTAACCTCTCCTGTAGAAGTATCAATCTTATAAAAATCATCTTCTTCTCCTGTATTTACTTCTGGCACTAAAGCTGTACCATAAGCCATTTCTCTGGGAACAGCACAATAAACATATTTATCATCTTTACTAAAAGTACATTTATCTACCCAGGTATTTAAGTTTAACTTTATTTTATTAGCTCCAGGTTCATTTGGATCTCCTGAAACCAAATAAAGTTCAGGCTTATAATCTGAGTCAGGGGAATAAACACTATAAAGCAATTTCTTGCCTGTTGAAGACCACTTCGGCGTAAAACCCCTTCCGTCAACCAATAATGGCGGCCAATTCTCTCCATATTGACCAATTAAAAGAATTTCTTGTTCAAAAGCCCCTCTGGGATCTCCTGTTCTTGAAAAAGCAACTACCCGATAGTCTGGAGACCAATTAACAATTACCTTATCAGCATTCTCTCCCATTCTTTCAATGCCTTGAAATCCAGTTCCATCCGGCCTAGCAACAGCAAGCCAAGTTGTTTCTGGATATTTGGTAATTGACTTAAAAGCAATTTGTGTACCAGAAGAATTCCAGGAAAAGCTTTCCCAATGCGAAGGCAAAGTATATTGCTTCTTTGTTTTAAAGTTATAAGAAATCTTATAGCCATCAGGAAATTCTAAAATCGCTTTATCTTTAGTTGGCGACCAAACAACATTTTCAACATTATAAAAAACATCATCTGTTAAAAGTGTCTTATTTCCATAAATATCTACCTGATAAAATTTCCCTTGGTCTGGATTGTAATACAAAGAACTCATCCCATCACCAGCCAAAGTAGCAAACTCTGTTGGTTCATTAGAAGCTAACATATCCCAGGTTCTTCCCCCTTGAGCAACCTCACTAATTTCTGGTTTTACTTGCTCTGGCAATAAAGGAGGAGGGACTTCTATCTTTACCTCTTCTTCAGGCGGAGTAATTTCTTCTACTTCTTCTTCCCATTCATATAAAGGCAGCCCTCTTTCTGCTCTTTCTTTAATACTTAATTTTTCCCATTCTTCACGAGCAATAGGCAATCGTCCAGGAATTTCTTCTTCCTCCGGGGGCACAATTTCTTCTTCAGGAGGTAAACTTGGTTTGAAAAAGAAAAGATATAGGAGATAGGAAAACCCCAAAACAGCTAAAATGAATAAGATAATTAAAATTATTTTTTTCTTTGACATAATTACCTAAAATGTAAACTAAAAAATAACACATTCTGCTAAAGAAAAAGAAGGATCATCTAGGTAAACTGCACAACCACATCTTGATCCTTCTTCAAAAAAACTGTCAAATGTTTCTCTTTCAATTTTCAAATCACCAGAAGATGACCTATCAACTCTACATGCTTTACCCTCCGGGCAGTTATTACCAATAAAATACTTTCTACTTTCTTTAGAGCCCTCATCATGGCAATACATCATCCCACATGGTATTGTTTTGCCATTATCAGAAGAAACAACTTGGAAAATTGCTGATTCGTCCTTCCAATCTTCAAAAAATCTAAATTCTCCTTGTTTGTAGGGAGCGGCCAATTTAAATTCTATCTGCGAAACGCAAGAACATTTAGACTCCCCACAATAATAAATCTCATTCTCGCTACAATCAATTATTTTCTCCCCTTCTATTTCTGTTAACCCTATATTCCTCAAAACTGTTAAAGAAGGATTAACAAACTCTAAAAGAAGATAAGCTCCAAAAACTAAAATTAATCCAAGTAAAGCGGATTTCATCCTTTGTTTTGCTTGGCTAATAGTTGCTGTGTTTCCAGCAGCAGTCATCCACTGAAACCCAGCAACAACAAACATAATTGCTGCCAAAAGAGCAACTGCCCTGGTCGCCCATTTATAAAATTCATTTATTAGATTGGGCAAAGTTTCACCACTTATTTTTTGTGGTTTTAAAAGCCCACCCCAATTTACTTGGGGGGTAAACCAAACCTCTTTCTCTTTAGCAAAAGCTATTTGAGATCTAAGGAGGATAAAACAAGAAACAATTACAAAAATAATTAAAATTATTCTCCAATTACTCTTAATTTTCATAAAAACAAATATTAAATTGACTGACTAACAGCCACTCCTAAGGCAATAATAAACAAAAGAATAATAAGAACAAAAATATCAAGTATTGCTAAAATTATTTTTTCAATCATTCCCAAAGGAGGAACTATTTTTATTTTTAAAAGATTGCCAAAAATTAATTGTAAATTCATTACAAGAAAGGTCACTATTATCCCAACAACAGTCAATGCTGAACCTCCATTAATTATCTGATAGATTCTTTTAAATTTATCCATTTTCTTTTTCCACTCAATAGGGCCCTCTCCCTTTAGCAATTGTTTACCTGTCTGTTTTCTTAATTCCATTAATCTTGCTCGGGCCTGAGCAGCCCTTAACTGAGTAGAAAAATCTGCTCTATTTCCTCCAAACTCTGATTTAACTTCTGGGCACATATTAGTTATATTACCTTATTTCTTTTACTTTCCACTTGCCCTGGTCATTAACTAAAACAATTGAGAAATCTTGGTAGTTTACTTCTTTTTTGTTCCCTCGAGTTATTTCAACCTGAGCTTTAGCTTCAAATTCTGCTTGGTTGGTATCAACCACTCCACCATCTAAAGAAATCAATTTTGTTGTTTTTCCAACAAACAAATTAGAATTTTCTTCCTGAAACAACTTAATTTGATTCTCTATCTCTTGCTTAAACGAATCAACTACTAAAGAGGACAAAGAATTTAAATAAGATTGAATGCTTGTGTCAGTAGAATAGCTTCCATATCTTTCTAAAAACAAACGAGCAACAGCAAAAGGCGTTTGAGAAATCTCTTTACTTTCATCTTTTTCCTCTGGTTCATCCATATTCTCTTGACTTTCTTGAAGTTGTTCTTCTATTTCACCTGTTGTTGGTTCCAAGCTGGATTCTGTCTCTTGCTGCTCTAAAGGAATATTTTGTTGGGAGGAAAGCACTCTGGATAAAATAAGGAAAGCAATTCCTAAAATCACCAAAATAATGATTAATATTATTCTTTTTTTCATAGCCAAAATATCTTAATTAAGATAAACAATTTTAAATATCAAGTTCTTCTATTTCTTCTTTGTTTTTATTTTCTTCTTCGTTAGATTCTTCTAATCTCTTTTTCTGAAGCTCAGCAAATTCTTTCTTTTCTTGCTCTATTTCTAAAAGCTGACGAGGGTCTGTAGTAATTAACTGGTCTTCTGAATAAGAGGCAACTATTTTAATTGCCGCTCTGTTTCGTCCAGCAAAAAATATTCCTTCACCAACACCACATTGTAAAAGTAAAAGCTTTTCTCCTTCTGTTAACATAAACGTTTTAGCAACATTTTCAATAGCAGCTGGAGATTGTTTTAAAAGCAACTGCAAAGCAGAATTTGTCACTATTGCTCGTCCATAAGGGGAAAGTAAAAAGTCATTAACATCCTGAGTTATTGTTGTTACTCCTAAATAATATTTACGACATCTTTTAACTAAACTAAAAATAAATTTGGCTGAATCTTCATGTTGCATTAACCACCAAGCTTCATCAATAACTAAAATCCTTCTTTTCCTTTCAGAACGAACAATATTCCAGATATAATTAACAATTGTATAAATAGCAATTGGCCTTAATTCATCTTCTAGGTCTCTAACTGAAAAAACAACTAATTGATTATCCATTTTAACATTTGTTGGATAATTAATTAAACCAGCAAAAGTTCCTTGAGTATATTTTTTCAACCTTTCAGCCAATGAACTCCCTCCTTCCATTCCCTGCAAAACTTCCTCTAAGTCAGACATTACTGGCATTTCCACTTGTGACAAATCACACCCAGGCGTAATGTCTTTCTTGGCATAAGTTTCCAATAAAGCTCTATCTAAGATTGAATCTTCTGTAGGAGTAAAACGAGGGATACCTTTTTCATCTGGTAAACCAATCATTATTTTTAAAAGTCCTTTTAAAGTGATAACTGCTGAACGGATTAAATCACTAATACCTTGCTCCTCGCTCTGGGCCCTAGGAAGATCAAAAGGATTAATTTTACTTTCTGAATTTAAAGAGATATTAATATAAGTACCACCAACTGCATCTGATAAAGCTTTATACTCTTTTTCTGGGTCAATAATAATTACATCTGTATTTTGCATCAAAGATCTAAGTACTTCTAACTTAACAGCATAACTTTTTCCAGAACCAGAAGTAGCAAAAACCGTCATATTAGCATTAGGCATGGAAAATCTGTCAAAGAGAATAAGGCTGTTGTTATGCCGATTAATTCCATAAAGAATTCCATTGTCTGAAGTCAAGTCTGCTGAAATAAAAGGAAAAGCAGCTGCACAAGGAGAGGTATTTAAGTTATTATAAATCATTAATTCATCTAAACACAAAGGAAGGGTAGAATTAAATCCTTGCTCTGTTTGGTAAAAGACCCTTCGGGTATAAACTAATTTTGAGCCGAACATAGTTTCTATCCTTTCTGTCAAATCATTTAGCTCTTTTTCAGAATTAGCATAAATAGTAACATAAAGCCCAAACTGAAAAAAGTGCTCAACCCCTGTTGTTAAATCATCTCTTAATTTTTCTATATCCCTTAAAGCTGTTTCTTTTAAAGGATTGCGAGGCATTCCTTTTTCTTGTTCAGCAGTAATTTCTGCTTCAATATTCCCTACTTTCTTTTGAAGCTGCTTTAGAACTTTATGAGAAGGCATTGGGTAAAAAAACATAGCTACATCCATTGAAGCAGTAAAATGAATTATTGGAGAAAGCCAACCAACATCAATATATCGCGGGAAACCACTAACAAAAATAGTTCTTATATACTGATCAGACAACTGAAGATAACTAGGGGTAACTCTTAAAGCTGAAGGGGCTATTAAATCATACAAGCTAGTTAAGCCTTTTTGATAAAGCTCTTGCTCTTTAAGGGTTATTTTTGCCTCTTCTTCTTTTATTACTGGTTTTTCCCCTTGCTTTTGTTCTTTTTTTTCTTTACTTCCTTCTTGTTTTTTTATTTGGTCAACTATTATTGCCATAAGATTACATTTCCATTCTTATATCTTCTATTTTTGCTAATTTTTGATTAGCAGAAATTTTTGGATTATAAATATTGTAACAAAGCTCAATTAAACTTTGAGTATCTAAAGGCACAGCTCTTAGACCTATAGAGTTAAGACCTGAAATAATTTTATCAACTCTTTGGAAAAGAATTTCCCTGTATTTTTTAAATTTTTCTTCTTTTAAAATAATTCTTGCTGGGGTAGATAAAGTTTCAGCTAACTGAGAAAAAAATCCCCTTTTCTTTTCTCCTCCTGGATTATAAGGAACAACCAAATAAAAACGGCGGCTCATAATTTCTCCCAACTCAACCAATTCTTTAACAAAATCAATATAATCTGCCATTTGAGCACGTAAAAGCTCATTTCTTTGTTGCCGACGCATTTTTTCTAACTTTTCAAGGTAAGGCCCAATATTAAAAGGCCTAGACTGAACAACAATCTGTAAAGGGAAATCTAAGGAATTCAAAAAATTAATATAACCCTGGATAATTGCATTTTGTTCTGCTTCAGATTTTAAACCAAAATTTAAAGATGAGCACAAAAGGACTGCTCTTAATTCCCCATTTTTTAAAACTATACAGTCGTTTTTTATTTCTGAAATTGGCAGATATCTTTGAGTAGATTCTAAGTTTTTAGCAGACATATTTTTGTTAATTTAAATTATTTTTCTTCTTGTTTTTCGTTATCTAATAAAATTTCTCCACCAGTATCAACAATCAATGAAATTTCTTCTAATCGCTTACTGCTTAAGGGCTCTTTCTTAATAGAAGGAGCTTCCTTTTTTTCTTTCTTAGGCTTAGAAAGAGAACTTTGATAGCTTGGCAAAACAACCCTTTTCCAAACTCTAAGTGAAGGTCTTTTTGAAGACTGAAGAAAACTCAAAAACAAGTAATAAATAGGGCGACCATTTACTTTAACAAAAGCAAGAGTTATTCCAGAAAAAAGAATAAAAAGACCAACAAAAATAAATAAGATGAAGTTTAATAATTTAAAACAAACAAAAAGCAATCCAGCAGTTACAATTAAAATAATTAACTGTTTTGGCCCAATAGGGCCAATAATTTTTGGCTCTATGTCAATAAATTGAGGAACAATAAACTGCATAATGTTAAAATCTTAACCGATAATTTAGCCAACTTATAGCATCAAAATCTTCTTTAGTTAAATATGGCTTATTTTCTTGTTTTCTTTGATTAATCACAGCCTCTATATCTACCCCTTTTTCCATTGCTTCCATGCCTATCTGAGTATAAAGATTATAAAGCTCTGATTCTTTCCAGGCTTTTTTAGCTTGAGCGCCTTTAACTAAAGACTCCTCTTTCAAAAGGTTTATTTTTCTCAAAATATGCTCTGCCATTTCCATTGGTTTTCCTCCTCTGCGCCAATCAACTAATTTTAATGACCTTATTTCATCAACTGGCCCATAAACTTTTGTCTTTAATTTAACCTCCTGACCAGGTCTTTCCACTTCTTTTGTTTTTAAACGAGGAACCGCGGCAACAGGTTGTTCTTCAACAGGTTGTTCTTGTTTTAATTCTTCTTTGGGCTTCTCTTCTGCTCCAGACTTTACTACTTCTTTTCTCTCTAATTCTAAGGGCTTTGTCTTTTCTGCTATTATTTGCTCTTTTGGTTGCACTTCTTGTTGTTTTTTTTCAGGTTTTTCTACTTTTACTTCTTGTTGTTCCATAACCTGACGAAGTTTTTCTTCTGGGGAAACTGAGATATCTTTCTTCAAAGAAGAAGGCAAGATTTCCGCTTTTTTAACAGGACTGACAACTTCTGTTGTTTCTTTTTGAGTTTCAACTAAAGAAACAGGGGCTTCTACTTTTTCTTGAGGAAGCGGCCTTTTCTCTTCTTTCTCAACTTCTTTTTCTTTAATTCCCTCTGGCTTTTTTGCTCTAATTTGTTCTGGCTTTTCTAATGCTTTCTCTTGTTTTGGTTCTTCTATTACTTCTTTTTCTTGCTCAACTAATTCTGCTTTCTGTTTCTTTTCTGGTTTTTGTTTTAACCTCCTTTCCAAAATATAAGGCAAAGGATATATTTCAATTACTTTTTTTTCTTCAGGAATATTTTTAATCTTTATTTCCTCTTTAGCAAAATGAACATCTGAAGATTTTAAATCCTCAATAATTTTATCAGCTAAGTCTGCAGAAAGTTCCATTCCTCCTATTTTTTGCGAACGAGTCAAAACCTCTTTTGTTTGAAATTCATCCCTAATCCCTCTTAAAAAAGTAAGAGCTATATTAGAAAATCTTTTTTTTAATCTTGATTCTTTAAAAGAAAGATTATGTTTTTGAATAATATTTTCAATCACCTCCCTGATTTTATCTTGCTTGTTGTCTTCGGAAACAGGCATGCTTTCCTTTATCTTCTCGATTTCTTTTTCTTCTTGTTCAAATTCTTCGGGTTTTTCTAGAACTTTTTCTTTAACTTCTTCTTTTATTTTTGCTTGTTCTTGCTGTTTTTGCTCTACTTCTGATAATAAACTCTGATATTTCTCCAAAATAGGGAAAAATTTTCTTCTCAACTCTTGGGTTAAAACCTGAATTGTTTGTTCTTGTAAATGATATTTGTCTTTTAATTTCAAAGACAAATTATCTTTATTCAAATCACCAACAGCCAACCGAATAACAATTTCTGTAGCCAGCCCTTTTATTTGGGGCATTCTTTCTTCTAGAGTATCTAGAAAATCTAAAAATTCTTGACTATTCAATTCTTGACGAAAAGAAGAAGGTAATTTTTTAAATTTTTCATAAATATCTCCGGGCATAGGAACTATTTAGGTTTTAGTTAAACCTACTCTTGTTTTTTCAAATAATCCAACTGCTTTACTCGTAAATTACTTAAAGTATCAGCAATATATTTAGATAATTTTGAAGCTTCAGCTCTTAAAAGAACAGGGTCTTCTTCGCTTGTATTGATTCTTTCCAATTCCTTTTGATAATTCTTTAACTGACGGGCATAATCTTTTATCCCTTCATCTTTCAATGTGTCAGCTAATTTATTAACTTTGG
>JAGGUQ010000003.1 GCA_021158435.1 bacterium | reverse complement strand
TCTAATTTCTGGTTTAATTACCTGATAACTAATATCAGGTTTTCTTGTTTGACGATAGAAAACAAAAGCAATTATAATGAAAAGAATCAAAATTAACCAAATTATTTTTTTTATTTTTCTACTCATAAATAAAATTATCATTAAAATTTGATAAAAATGGTAGCGCTACTGGGATTTGAACCCAGGTTACTTGGCTGAGAACCAAGCGTCCTAGACCAGGCTAGACGATAGCGCCACAATTCTTCTAAAAAACTTTTTTAAAATTTACAAACGAGGGAAAAGAGGCTGGCCAGTTTTTATTTTATCTTGACTAATAATTTTCAAAGCTTTATCCATTGATAGGGGTAAAAAAGGATAAAGATTATAACATATTTGGCGCAATTCTGTTATTACTTGAGAAATTATCTCTTGGGCTTGAGAAGCAGACTGAGCCCAAGGTTTTTCTTCATCTAAAAGTTTATTCAAAGCATCCAGTTTTTGCCCTATAAAATTCAAGGCAAAATCTAATTTAAAATCTCGAATAAAATTGTCAACTTGAGAATAAAATGACAAATCTTCTGCTTTTTTAACTAAACAGTTATTTTTTTCAGCTAAACGGCAAACTCTTTGAATAAGGTTTCCCAAATTATTGGCTAATTCTGAATTATAAGCTTTCTTTACTTTTTCCAAACTAATATCAGCATCATCTCTTAATGGCCCATACTTTGCCAAAAAATATCTTACAGCATCCTGAGATGTTTGTTCAACTAAATCTTTTGCTCGAACAAAATTGCCTCTACTTTTAGAAATTTTTTGTCCATTCAAACTACAAAAACCATGACCAAGGATGACATCAGGCATTCTTAATTCCGCTGATTTAAGAATAGCTGGCCAAAGCAGAGCATGCCATCGCAAATTATCTTTGCCCATAATATGAATAATGTACGTATTATCATCCCAAAAACCATTATTCTTTGCTCCGGTATAGTAATTCATTAATGCTTCAAACCAGACATAAAATACCTGTTCAGATTCTTTACCTGGCACAGGAATACCCCACTTAACACTCTTTCGAGAAACAGAAATATCTTCTAATCCCTGATTTAAGAAATTAATCATTTCTTTATATCTACTGGAAGGAACAATAAAATCTTTATGTTTTCTTAAAAAATCTTTTAAAAATGGTTCATACTTTGACCAACGGAAAAAATAATTTTCTTCACTAACTTTAACTAAATCTTGAGTTGGATGAAGTGGGCATTTGCCATCAACTATTTCATGCGGCGTTTTAAAAGACTCACAGCCTAAACAATACAAGCCAGAAAATTCTTTTAAATAAACGTCCCCTTTTTCTTTTATTCTCTTCCAAAACCATTTAACTGTTTGAATATGGTCTTGGTCAGTTGTCCTTATAAATCTATCGTAAGATATATTAAGACTTTTTAATTCCTCTTTATCTAAAGAGCTAATTTCATCAACATATTCCTGAGGATCTTTTTTTTCTTGTTTAGCTTTTTGCTCAATATTTGCTCCGTGTTCGTCAGTGCCAGTTAAAAAAAACACTTTTTTTCCTTTCATTCTCCAATATCGAGCAAGAATATCAGCTAAAACTTTTTGAAAAGCATGCCCAATATGAATTACCTCATTGGCATAATCTATAGCAGTGGTGATATAAACTTTGTCTTTAGAAATTTGTTTTCCCATATTTTTTCCTTTTAAAGAATACCTTGCAATAAAACTTGAAAGCACTGCTTAAATGAATCCAAAATAAAGGCGAAAATAAACTTAAAATTATTGACCCTTTATCAGAAAGCCTTTGATAAAAATGAACCATTTCTGCGTAAGGAAAATACCAAACCTCCCAGCCTTTCTGCCAAAAACGATAAGCCCAATCAACATCCTCAAAATAAAGAAAAAATCTTTCATCCATCAAGCCAACCTCTTTTATTGCCTCTTTCCTAACCATTAAAGCAGCTCCTAAAACCCAAGGAACAGGACAAGGCTTTGTTAAATCTTTATCTTTTAAAAAATATCTATTTAATCTGTTTTGAGCCCACTTTGTTTTCTTAAAAACACTCCGGTTTAGAAATAAATCTAGAAAACAAGGATATCTTCTTGCTGAATATTGGATACTTTCATCTGCATAAACAAGTTTTGGGCCAATTAAACCAACCCTTGGATTTCCTTCTAAAAATCCAATCATTTTTTCAAGAGCGCCTTTTTTAACTTGAATATCTGGATTCAAAATCAAGATATATTTCCCAGAAGACAATTTAATCCCCTGATTTACAGCCTTACTTAAACCTAAGTTTTTCTTATTAGCAATAAATTTTAAATCCTGAATTCCTATACTTTTAATTCTTTCCCAGGGACAAACTTTAGAATTATTGTCTATAACAATAACCTCGCTTCTAAGATGGGAAACTTCCCCTCTTAAAGAACATAAATTATTAAATAAAAAATTTTCTTGGTTAAAGTTGACAATAATAACAGAAAGAATTTTATTCCCCATTATTAATTCTTAATCTGCTAAAAATATATCTTCTTTTTTTAAGCATTTTAAAGAATTTACCCCAGAAAGAGAAATAACCATAAAACAATGCTTTAGGACAGTAAAAAAGCAACCAAAGGGCTTTTACTTTTTGAAAAAACACAAAAGGAAAGAAACAAGAAATAAATAACTTTAAGGGGCAATTTTTTAAAATAACCCATAAATGATTTCTCCAAGAAAGACAACTAACTAAAAAGGACTTTTTAAATTGCTGAGGAATATCAAAATAAAACTTTTTTTTCTGAGAATAAGCAGGTGTTTGACGGAAATGATAAGCTTTTGCTTTTGGATTATAGTAAATCAACCAACCTCTATGCTGTAATCGCCAAGACAAATCAATGTCTTCTTTGTAAGCAAAGAAATCTTCATCAAAATATTCCTGCTGATATTTTATATCCTCTAAAGCTTTTCTTCTTAAAAGAAAACAAGCCCCACTTACCCCAAAAACAGGTTCTTGCTTGCTGTACTGTCCTTTGTCTTTCTGCCCCTGCCCTCTATCATTAAAAGATAAACTCTTACTAATTACTAATCCTGTACTATCAAAAATATCTGTTTTTTCTAAAAAATGTCTTGTTTCTTGGTCAGCAAATCTTACTTTGTAAAGGCAAGGCCCTATCCCACCAATCAAAGAATTTCTCTCTGCTGGCTTAATTATAGTGCTTAAAAAATCCCTTTTCAAAACAATATCAGGATTTAAACAAAGCACATATTTTGACTTGGTCAATCTTATTCCCTGATTATGCGCTTTAGAATAACCTAAATTTACTTTATTTCGGAAAACAGGAATTTCTGGATAATTTTCTTTTAGAAATTTTAAAGTTCCATCCGTTGAAGCATTGTCAATAATTAAAATTGAAAAATTATCAAAATCTTGTTCTTTTAAAGACTTTAAAAGAAATGGCAAAAATCTAAGACTCTGATGGGTGACAACTTGAACTGAAATTTTTGGATAAGACATAAACAAACAACAAAGATAAATAAAAAACTCCTACTGAATGAAAAACAAATGGAGCAGTTAAACTTGAAAAAAGAAAGCTGACTAGTCCAACAAATAATCCTAAAAACAAATATTCTTTTTTTATTTTCCAAAGAAGAAAAATTATTTCTCCAATAACTAAAAAGAAAGCTAATAAACCTAAAACTCCTAATTCTAACCACATTTCAAAGAATCCCCAATCAATATGATAAGTTGTTTTACTTTCTTCCAGCAAGGGGTCAAAATATTTTATTTCACTGCCTAACCCTTTGCCCAAAAAAGGCGAAAAACTAATTTCTTTTAATAAATTAGGCAAAATTCTTAATCGCGTCAAGGCACTAACTTCTTCATCCGGAGAAAAACTTGTTGCCAAACGGCCAGTAAAAAACCCTAAACCAAATGATGTTCCTTGGCTAGCTATAATATGGATAAAACTGAATTCTAAAATCAAAAGCACAAAAATTAAAACCCCTAATTTTAAATTTTTTAAAAAAGGCTTTCTTAAACTCAATAAAGCTAAACCTAAAATAAAAGCAAGCCAATATACTCGAGAAAAATTAATTAAAAAAGGCAGGCTTAAACAAAAGCCTAAATAAAGGCAATTTTTTCTATGTTCTTTATTTTTAAGACTATTTTTAAAGAACAAACTAATAACTAAAAGAAACAGCGGTAAAACTAAAATATGGCTAGGACTAACTATCCGGAAAAATCCATTCCCCATTGCTGTTGCCTTTGAAATAGCTACTTTTCTCCACCACCAATAAAAAATATCATGAACTTGAACCAAGTTAAAACTAAACAAAAAGAAAACAAGCAAAGTTAAAAAACTTATTCCTAAAATACAACCAATAGCTAAATTTAAAAAAGTTTTTTGATATTTATTTTCTGAAGCAAAAAATTCAAACAAAGGAAACACCAAAAGCCAGTAAGAATAATTTATAAAATCCCCTAAAACTAAAGAAAAATTATGCTGGTTAGCAATACCCCTAACAAAGGCTAAAAAGATAAAAGTATAAAATATAAGAATCGGAAGAAACCATTTTATTGTTTTCTGATGGCTAAAATATATTCTTCTTGTATCTTCAAAGTCCAAAATTTTCCGGATAAACCAAAAACCAAAAACTACTAAAAACAATGCCAGTCTTAAGGAAATGCCCCATTCAAATAAATGCCCTCCATGTCCAGACAAAAATTCAAAAATTAAAACAAGCAAGCCTAAATTTTGGTCCACATAAGTTAAAATAATTGTCCCTAAAACAATTAATAAAAAAACTGCTTTACCCAAAGGTGGGATTAAATAGCCAAGATAAGAAAATTCCTGAAAAATAAGAAAAGCAAGAAAAAAATATAAATAACCCAACTTTCCATTCTTGTTTATGAAGAAGATATTTTTTGCTTTGTTTTTCAAATTAGACAAAAACATTTTATATTCTCCTTTTTACTCCTGTTTTAAAACCTACCTTTTGCCAAAACAAAACAAGAATATCTAATAAAAAACTAAAAAACAAACTAAAAGGATAAGCTATCCTCAAAATAAAATATTCTTTTTTAGAAAAATGCTTTTTTACATAGTATAAAGCGCTCTGAGCAAATAGTTTTCTCTTACAAAAAGGCATTAATTGCTTAAAGCTTTCCCCACCATAATGTAAAACCTTTACTTCAGGAGAATAATAATTTTTCCAACCGCGTTTTTTTATTCGGTAGCATAAATCAACATCTTCGAACCAAATATGAAAATTTTCATCAAAGGGACCAATTTCATCAAGTATTTTTCTTCTAACCATTAAAAAAGCTCCAGCAATCTGCTGACAAAAACTACTTTTAGAATAATCAAACTTTTTCCCTAAGTAATATTTATAGTAAGGGCAAAAAGAAAAAATTTTTTGAAAACTAAAAAAGAGAGAAAATATAAAGAAAAAACTTGGAAATGGCCTAATATTTGTCTGAGGCTTATTGTCTATACCAACAAGCTGCCCAGTAAAAGCCCCTACTTTTTTATTCTTATCCATTATTTTAACAGCTTTTTCTAGTGCCCCAGACAAAATTTCTGTATCAGGATTCAAAAACAAAATATATTCTCCTTTTGCCTTTTTTAAGCCTAAATTATTAGCTTTAGCAAAACCTAAATTTTCCCGATTAAAAATAACTTTAAAATTTTTTCTCTTCTCAACAAAACGAGTTAAAAATTCTTTGGAATCATCTTCTGAATTATTATCAACAACAATTACCTCATAGCTAAAACTTGGAGTATTTTTTAAAATAGATCTAAGGCACCTTTCTAAAAGAGGCCTAACATTCCAATTAACAATAATGACTGATAATTTCATAATTGATTAAGTTAATTTTTGTTTAATTATATCCAATATTTCATCTACCTTTATTCTCCAGTCATTTTCCTGGGCAATTTTTTTTCTTGCCTGCTTAAGCTGGGTGCCCTCCTTTTTTAAGGCTAAATTAATCATTTTAAAAAATTCTGGGTAAGTAAACGCAGAATAAATTATTCCTGAATTTTTTTTCTTAATAGAGATAAGTTCTTCAATTCCAGAAGTTGGAGTAGAAACAACTGGCAAACCAATAGCTAAATATTCCAAAAGCTTCATTGAAGAAGTATAACGGTTAAAAATTGAGACCTTTAAGGGAATTATACCTACATCAAAGTTAGACAAATAATAAGGAAGAGATTGATAGGGTTTGGGGCCTAAGAAATAAACATTAGGATATTTTTTCAATTTTTCTACTGGAGAAAAAGGATCTCTAATTCTCCTGAAATAAATAGGCCAAATAGGCCCGATAAAAACAAAAGATTTATAAGGATTATTTTTCACTAAATATTCCACTAAACAAAAATCTATCCTATCCCCGATTATTCCTGAATAACCAATTATTGGACGTGGAATAGAAGAAAATTCTTCGTCAAAAATCATTTTTATTTCCTGAAAAAACTGGTAATCAACTCCATTCGAAACAACAAAAACATCTTTTTTTCTTCCTAAATCAAGAAAAAACTTTTTCAAATGCTTATTTAAAACAAAAATAATTTGCGATTTTTTAGCAATTTCCTGATAATTTTCCTCTAAAACTTTTCGCTTCTTTAAATAGGAAGAATGGAAAAGCCAGTTGTCAACTGCATCAAAAACCTTTAAATCACATCTTAACTTCAAAAAGCAAGTATTTATTGGCGAAAAAGACCAAACAATTCTTTTTAATTTTTTTTTAGAAATATTCAAATTGTCAGGCAGGGCTTTTAAAACCCCTTCAATCTTATCTACAACCAATTTTGAGTTAAACAAAGAATCAATAGTTGAAAAATGAATAATTTGAGGATCTTTTTCTTGAACTATTTCTGCCTGAGTTGTTGCATCTTTGTAAATAATTGTTTTTTTTCTCAAAAAAACAGGGAATAAAATATCCTTTAAGTAATTTTTCAAACCCCTTTTTAAAAAAAAGGGCAAATAATCAACAAGAACTATTCTCTTAATTTCTTTTCTTTTCTTTAATTGCTGGAATATCTGGAAGTTTCTATTATTCACTCCCTTAACCCATTCTGAATAATTGCTCATATTAAACATTATCACTTCATAGTTCATAGATGGCTGCTTTTTTTAAAGAAAATAACTTTTAATTCTTTTAACTCTTTTAAACTAAAAATTTGAAAAACAAAAACCAACAATCCATAAATTAAAATTCCAACAAGGACTAAGAAAATAAGATTAAGTTTTTCTCGAAGGAAATAAACAAAAACTCCCATTAAAAGGCTTGCCAAAAAAATCAGAAAAATTTTCTTCAAAAGAATTTTATCTTTAAAATTAAAAAACTTTTTAAGATAAATAAACTCTAAAACAAAAATCAAAATCAGGCTAATTAAAAAAGACAAAGCAGCTCCTGAATGGAAAAAAATTGGAATTAAAAAGATATTTAAGGTAATAAAACTAAAGGTTGCTATCATTCTTATCTTAAAATTCAATTTTTGTTTTTCTATTGCATTTAAAAATGCAGCTAAAACATAATCAAGCAATTGTAAAGGGAGGCTAAAAAGCAGAATAATTAAAGTTATACTTGCTGGTAAATAATCAGACCCATAAATAAAATTAATAATCTGCTTAGCTAAAACACAACCTCCAAAACAAATTGGCAGAGAAAAAAGAAGTAAATAAGCTATGCCTTTTTTGAGCAAAAGGGCTAAGCGAGATTTATCACGGACAAACCAGTAGCTAAAGCTAGGATAAAGAGAAGCTGCAAAAGCTCCGCCAATTGAAGTCAAAATAGCTAAAGGAATTCTGTTTGCTGCACTATAATAACCAACATATTTTTCAGCAGCTAAAAAATTAAGAAGTACTGGCCCTATATTTAGATAAATTTGATTAAAAACTGTTGTTCCAAAAAACGGGAGCATTAAATTAAATAATTTCTTAAAAACTGAACTTTGATAAATTAACTTTGGGAAAGAGCCAAAATAACGGCAAAAAAAACTTAGAGCATTTGAAAAATAAACTATTCCTCCGGCAACTAAAGGCAACATCATTAAAACCAGAGGAAAATTTAAAGCCATAAAAGTAAAACCAACTATCAAAACTGCTGTTTTGTTTAGAATAAGCCCCAAGCTTTCATAACGCATATCTAAAATTCCCCTAAAAACAGCATAAAAGGTATTTGCAAAAGATTCTAAAACAGCTAAAACTCCTGCTAATAACACTAAATAAAAGGTTTCTTGAGGGAATTTAAGGACAAAGGACAAAAGAACAAGCAAGCAAAAATAAAAAATTGTAGCAAAAACTTTAAAAAAAAGAATGTTCCCTAAATAAACATTCAGCTTCTCTCTATTTCTTGCTATTTCTCTTGTTAAAACCAAAGCAAAAGAAAAATCTAAGATAACCAAAAAAAGAGCAGTAAAAGAAAGGGCAAAGTTATACTTTCCAAAATTAGTTACCCCTAAATATCTAGCTAAAAAAATAAAATAAATAAGGGCAGCTAATTTTTGATAAATATACCCAACAAGAAGATAAAAAGTATTTTTTGAAGTAGAAATCATAGTTTTCTTATTTTTTCTAACTGACCATCAAGAACAGCTTCTACCTCAGGACTTTTTTTACCAGTTTGATGGTCTTTAACCATCTTATAAGGATGAAGCACATAAGAGCGTATTTGATTTCCCCAGGCAATTTCTCTGTGGGCCCCTTTAATTTTTGAGACAAGTTCTTTTTTTTGCTCTTCTTGAAGTAAAAAAAGCTTTGATTTAAGGATTTTTAAAGCTAATTCTTTATTTTGATATTGACTTCTTTCTGACTGAACCCTAACAACTGTATTTGTTGGCAAATGGGTTATTCTAACCCCTGTTTCTACTTTTTGGACATTTTGCCCGCCATGTCCAGAAGAACGAAAAGTATCAATTTTTAAATCTTCAGGCTTAATTTCTATTTTGCTGTCCTGAATTTCAGGCAAAACTTCTACTTGGGCAAAAGATGTATGCCTAGAATGGGATGCGTCAAAAGGAGAAATTCTAACCAATCGATGAACCCCTTGCTCTTTTTTTAGAATTTTATAAGCACCTTCTCCTTTAATTTCTAAAACCACATTTTTAACACCTGCTTCTTTGCCTAAAGACTGGTCAATTATCTTAACTTTCCAGGAGCGATTTTTGCAAAATCGGATATACATTCGACAGAGCATCTGAGCCCAATCTTGGGCATCAACTCCTCCTGCTCCACTATGAATAGAAAGCAAAACGCTTTTTGACTGCTCAAAATCCATTATCTGCCTATTCTTTAAAGATAAATCTTTTAAATTCTACCAAATTCTCTTCTTTCGGTCAATTTATCTAAAAAATTAAAAGCCTGGACAAAAAAAATATTTTTGCTAACCTAAAGTTACAAAACAAAAAAATGCAAAACAATGTTCAAAGAAAAATTAGAAGAACAAAAAAATAACTCCTCAAAAAAAGAAAAGCAAGAAATGCCCCAAACGGATGAATATGGTATATCTGCTGATTATATAAATGAATGGGCTTGGTTTGAACCCAACTGGTTTAAAAAACATCCTAAAGCTTTTAAAGAGACATTAGAAAGAATTGCTAAAGAAAAAAATGGCAATATAATTCTAAAATATGAAGAAAGGTACCCCCCTGATAAATATAAAAAGCCTGTTCACGAAAACGAGCAAAGAATCCAACTTCTTAATAAAATAGCTGAAACAGCAAATAAATTATTCAAAAAAAATAAACTGACTCAAGAAAAATTTTCCCAATTACAAAAATTAGCTATTAAGATAATTCGTTTAAACAAAAATATCTAAAACACATTTAAAAATAATTTATTGCGGGGTAGAGCAGTGGCAGCTCGCCAGGCCCATAACCTGGAGGTCGGTGGTTCGAATCCACCCCCCGCTACCAAAAAATAAAAAGGCAGGAGCTAACCGGTGTTAGGAGCCGTCTCATAAGCGGCTTATGATGGGTTCAACTCCCATTCCTGCCACTTTATTTAGAAAAAATAAATGCTGGCCTTAGACCAGCTTTTTGTTTTATTTTTAAAACAAATTACTTTTAATTTTAATAAGCTTTAGCAAAAATTACTTTTTTTTCTGCTGGCTTTTGGCAAACAACACATTTGCCTATATCTTTATTTTTCTTCTTATTAAATAACACGCATCTAATTGTAGCTAATGTATCCTTTTTTACTTTTAGTTCGCACTTCTTGTCTCCACACCAAAACCCTAAAGCAAAACCTGCTCTTTTGTTTTCAAAAACACTCTTAAGTTGGGAATAATTACTAACCTCGTGGGTTAATTGAGAAGAATAATTAACTGCTTTTTGATAAAGATTTTCCTGAATATCATTTAAAGTTGCCTTAACTTCCTTAACAAAATCCCTCAAAGGAACACTTTTCTTTTCTCCTGTATCTCTTCTGGCCAAAGTTATTCTTTTCCCTTTTATATCTTTGATTCCTATTTCTATTCTCAAAGGAACACCTTTTCTTTCCCACTGATAAAATTTCTCTCCTGGTCTTCCTTCTTGCTCGTCTAAACAAACACTTATTTTTGCTTGGCGAAGTTTAGCTTTTATTTGACTTGCTTTTTCTATCAATTCTTGTCTGCTTATCTTCTTATCCCAGATAGGGACAATAACTACTTGAAAAGGCGCTATTTTTGGCGGCAAAATTAAACCTTTATTATCGCTATGAACCATTATTAATGCTCCAATTACCCTTGTACTTAAGCCCCAACTAGTCTGCCAAACATATTTTAATTTACCATCTTTATCAGTAAATCTAACCTTAAAAGGCTTAGAAAAATTTTGCCCTAACATATGAGAAGTAGCCAATTGAAGAGCTTTACCATCCTGCATCATTGCTTCAATTGTAATTGTATAAACTGCACCGGCAAATTTTTCTTGCTCTGATTTTTTCCCTTTAACTACTGGGATAGCTAAATAATTCTTAAAAAACTTCTCATAAATATTTAAAATTTCAAAAGTCATTTCATCTGCCTCTTTTTTTGTTGCATGAGCAGTATGTCCTTCTTGCCATAAAAATTCAGCTGTCCTTAAAAAAGGACGAGTTCTTAATTCCCAACGAACAACATTAGCCCACTGATTTAATTTTACAGGAAGGTCTCGGAAGGAACGGATCCACTTTGAATACATACTATAAATAATTGTCTCTGAGGTAGGTCTAACTACCAAAGGTTCAGACAACTTGCCTCCTGGAATTAACTTTCCTTTACTATCAGCAACTAACCGATGATGAGTTACTACTGCGCATTCTTTAGCAAAACCCTTAATATGCTCTGCTTCTCTCTGAAAAAAGCTTTGGGGAATAAAAATAGGGAAATAAGCATTTTTTATTCCTATTTTTTTAAATTCTTTATCTAAAATCCCCTGAATATTCTCCCAAATAGCATAACCACTTGGCTTTATAACCATACAACCACGAACTGGAGAATTATCAGCCAAATCAGCATTCTCTATTATATCAAGATACCATTGCGAATAATCTTCTTCCTTTGGGGTAATTTTTTTGACTTGTTTTTCTTTATCTTCCATAAAATTAAAAAAGTAAACAGTTTTATTTTAAATCAATTTCAGACAAAGTCAAATTAAAAAAGCCGATATTTTCGGCTTAATTCCTTTAAAACTACAATTTCAAGAAAGAGATCTCTAAGGAATTTCCGGAGGCAGACTCCGGAATTAGGTAGAAAAGTTTATTCAAACTGCAAACGTTTTATTCTTTGTTTTCTTAATTTGTTTTTTGGCAACATATTCCAAACAGCACGACGAAGGACTTCTGCTGGATTTTTAGAAAAAACTTCCTCTAATGTCTTGGCCTTCAACCCCCCTGGATAACCACTATGACGATAATACTTCTTCTGCTTCATTTTTTTACCCGTAATTTTCATTTCTGAAACATTTTTTACCACAACCTTATCACCCTTATCTAAATAAGGGACATATTCTGGTTTGTGTTTACCAGTTAAAATAATGGCAATGCGTGAAGCTAGTCTGCCTAAAACCTTTCCTTTAGCATCAATATGATATGTTTTCATAGTTAAACAAATTCAATAAAAGCAGTTTTAGCGCCATCACCTTTTCTTATTTTACCTTTTATAATTCTTGTATAACCACCAGGCCTTTGAGCGTAACGCACTCCTATTTCTTCAATTAATTTCTTTGTTGCTTGACGATTATTCAAAAACATATTTACCCTCCTTCTAGCTGACAAGTCGCCTTTGCGGCTATAACTAACTAGCCTTTCAATAAAAGGTTTCAAAGCTTTTGCTTTTGCTTCTGTTGTTTCTATTCTTCCATTTAATATCAAATTAATCGCTAAGCTCTTTAAAAGAGCTTTTCTCGGCCCAACTTTTCTGTCTAAAATTTTCTTTTTCTTTCGATGGCGCATAACTAAAAACTTTTAAAATTATTTTTTCTTTTTAGTAGATTTTTTTGTTGATTTTTTTGCTTTTCCTTTACTTTTTTCTTTTTTTGTTTTCTTCTTTTCTTCTTTCTCTTTTTTTTCTTCCTTTTTTCCTTCTAAACTAACCTGTGAACGCAAAAAATGAAAATGCTCCTCAAGTAAAGAACAAGCCTTTTCAAAGGCCTGCTTTGGGGTTAAGCTTCCATCTGTCTCTATAGTTAAAATAAGTCTTTCAAAGTCTGTTCTTTTCCCAACAATCATATTTTCTATATGATAAATCACGCTTTTTATTGGGCTAAACTGCGAATCCATTACTAAAGTTCCTATTTCTAGTCCTTGTCTTGGTTTTTCTTCAGAAGGAACCCAACCATAACCTGACTTTACCCAAAGCTTCATTGATAAAGAAGAATCTTTACCAGTTAAAGTAGCAATTTTCTGCTCTGGATTAGCAACAACAGCCTGAGGGTTTTTTTCTATATCTGCGCCAGTTACTACTTTTTTACCTTTTACCTGCAAAGAAAGTTCTACCTCTTCATCTTGAAATATTTGGAAGCGCAATTTTTTCAAGTTTAAAAGAATCTGCAAAACATCCTCTTTAACTCCCTTTAGTGTTGAAAATTCATAACGGACTCCTTTTATCAAAACTCTATCTACTGCTCCTCCTTTTAAAGAGGACATTAAAACCCTTCTCAAAGCATTCCCCCATGTTGTCCCATAACCAGGCCAACATGGTTCAATAATAAATTGCCCTTTTCTAGGATTTTCTTCAATATAATTGACTTTTTGAGGTAAGAAAATATTCTCTTTATCCATAATTACTAACCTTATTTTAAATTATAAATATTTAAAATTATCGGCTATAAAACTGAACAATTAAACGCAAATTAAAGTCTTTTGGCAAATCTTCTGGTTTTGGCTGAGACAAAACCTTAACTTCTAAATTATCTTTATCAAGGCTTAACCAACTTACTTTACTTCTTTCATCTAAAGACAAAACCTTTTCAATGTTTTGCTTTACCTTTTTTACTATTCTTTGCTTTGGCTTTACTTTTACTAAATCGCCTACTTTTACCTGATAAGAAGGAATGTCTACTCTTCTCTCATTCACTAAAATATTACCATGATTAACTAATTGTCTTGCTTCTCTCCTTGAAATAGCAAAGCCTGCTCGCCAAACAACATTATCCAGTCTTTCTTCCAAAAGACAAAGTAAATTTTCCCCTATATCCCCTTGTTGTTTTTTTGCTTTTTCAAAATAATTTTTTAACTGAGCTTCTAAAATCCCGTAAAATCTTCTTAATTGTTGTTTTTGCCTTAATTCTAAGCTATATTCTGATTGTCGAGGATATCCTTTTGGCCCATGAAACCCAGGGGGGTATTTACGCCTAGTTAAAGCGCATTTTGAAGTATAGCAACGCTCACCTTTTAAGAAAAGCTTTCTTCCTTCTCGTCGACATTGCTTACATTTTGGAGAAAGGTCTCGAGCCATATTATAAAATTAAGTTAAACTCTTCTTGCTTTAGGTGGACGGCATCCATTATGAGGAATTGGTGTAATATCATGGATTGCCTGAATATCAAATTGATGAGCATATAAAGCTCTTAAAGCTCCATCTCTTCCTGGGCCAACTCCTTTAATAAAAACATCTACTGTTTTTAAACCATAAGGCTCTATTTTCTTAACTGCATCCTCAACAATAACATTTGCTGCATAAGGAGTTGTCTTTTTTGGACCTTTAAATCCACATTGTCCAGCACTAGAAATTGCTAAAACATTTCCTTGCAAGTCAGTAAAAGTCACTATTGTATTATTAAAACTTGCTTTAATATAAACGCGCCCATGAGGAACTGGAACAATCTCCCTTTTTTTAATCTTAACTTTCTTTTTAATCTGTTTTTTTGCTCGTAAACGAGCAGCTCTTTTTTCTTGCTGTTTTTGTTTTCTTCTTTTTCTAGTCATATTTTATCAACTAAACTTTTTTGCCTGCTGGCCTTCTCCCGCTTCCCAATGTTCGACGAACATTACCCCGAACAGTCCTTGAATTAACTCTTGTAGTTTGACCACGAACAGGCAAACCTTTAATGTGGCGAATACCCCTATAACAACCAATTTCTTTTAATCTTTTAATATTGCCAATTATCTCTGCTCTTAATGCTCCTTCGACTTTATAATTTTTTTCAATTATTTCTTTTAATTTTTCAACTTCTTGAGTAGTTAAATCTTTAACTCTTTTTTCTGGATTAACTTTTGCTTGTTCTAAAATTTTTTTAGATGTTGAACGACCAATACCAAAAATATAGGTTAAACCTATTTCTACTTGCTTATTTGAAGGTATGTTGACTCCTGCTATTCTAGCCATAAATAAAATTAATAGTTATTGAAATTATCCCTGACGCTGTTTATGTTTTGGATTCTTCTTACAGACAACATAAATCCGCCCTTTGCGGCGGACAATTTTGCAGTGCCGACAAATTTTCTTAACTGATGCTCTTACTTTCATTATAAAGTTTTAAATTTAAAATCTAAACAGCTAATAAATTAAAATCTATAAACTATTCTTCCTTTTGTCAAATCATAAGGGCTCATCTCTACTTTTACTTTATCTCCTATAGCAATCCTTATCCGATAAATTCTCATTTTCCCAGAAAGATGGGCTAAAATTAAATTGCCATTTTCTAACCGCACTTTGAAAGTAGCATTAGGAAGCAGTTCTTCAACAGTACCTTTAGCTGAAATAAAATTTTTTGAAATTTCTTGTTTTTGTTCTGGGCTCATTACAAAAGTAAAGTTTATTAAAATTAAATAGTTTTGTCAAGGACTAAATTTTCTAAAGTTTGGGAAAAAGAAAAAAGCAAATTTTCTTTTAACCAATTACCAATAATTTGAATACCCACTGGCAATTTATCAATAAAACCTATAGGCTGGCTTAAAGCAGGCAGTCCGGCAAGATTAGCTGGAACTGTATAAATATCTGACAAATACATTGCTAATGGGTCAGAAATTCTTTCTCCAATCTTAAAAGGTAATGTTGGAGAAGTTGGAGTTATGACAAAATCATATTTAGAAAATGTTTTTTGAAATTCTTGTTTTATCTGATCCCGGATTCTTACTGCCTTAAGATAATACTTTTCTTGAAATCCTCGGGATAAAACAAATGTCCCCATTATTATCCTTCTCTTTACTTCATCTCCAAACCCTTGGGTTCTTGTTTTTAAATAAATTTGTTCTAAATTTTTAATTTTCTTTAAACCTATTCCTCCATAACGAATCCCATCATAACGAGCTAAATTAGAAGAAGCTTCAGCAGACATAATTAAGTAATAACAACTTAAAGCATATTCTAAATAAGGAAAACTAACCTTTTCTACCTTTGCCCCTCTTTTCTCTATTTTTTTAATAAACCCTAAAAACTTTTCTTTAATTTTATCCTCTAAACCCTCAGAAAATATCTCTTTTGGCAAAGCAATTTTTAAATTGCCTAAATCCATTGCTCTTACTGGTATTTGCGTTGAAGAATCAAGCTTCAAGCTTGTTTCATCCTTTTCATCTTTACCCTCAATTGCTCTTAAAACCAAAGCAGTGTCTTGAATATTTTTAGCCAAAACTCCAATTTGATCCAAAGAAGAGGCCATAGCAATTAAACCAAAACGAGATACCCTACCATAAGTTGGCTTTAACCCAACAACACCACAAAAACTAGCTGGCTGGCGGACTGACCCACCTGTATCAGAACCCAAAGCAACCAAACACATATTAGAGCTTACTGCTGCTGCTGAACCACCTGAACTCCCTCCAGGAACTCTTTGTAAATCATAAGGGTTTTTCGTTGGGCCAAAAAAAGAGGTTTCTGTTGAAGACCCCATAGCAAACTCATCTAAATTTGTTTTTCCTAAAATAATTGCACCATTTTGCCTTAGCTTTTTGATAACCTCAGCTTCGTAAACAGGATAGTAATTCTTTAAAATCAAAGACCCAGCTGTACAAGGCATTCCTTTAACTAATATATTATCTTTTACAGCTACAGGTATGCCAGCTAATAAACCAGGGATTCTTTGTTCCTTTTTTATTATTTCATCTATTTCTTTTGCCTGTTCTTCTGCTTTATCATTTAAAGACAAAAAAGCATTTATTTGCTTATTCTTCTTCTCTATTACTTTTAAACATCCCCTAGTTAATTCTAGGGCTGACAACTTTCCCTGAAGGAATTTTTGGTGGATTTGATTAATATTTAAATTATTCATGGGCTAATTTTCATCAAAAATACCCGGAACCTCAAAATAATCACCTTTTTTATAATAACTTGCCCTTAATAATTCATTTCTTAGCTCTCTTAAGCTCTGTTTTGGCTCATCCTCTCTAAACTCAGAGCAAATGCCTTGCAGCTTCCCTTTATCTTTTATTTTAATACTATTCAACTGCTCAACATAATCAAAAACTTTTTTCAATTGTTTTTGAAAAATTTTTATTTCTTTTGAACTAAGTTCAATTTTTGCTAACTTAGCTAAATGTTTAATTTGTTCCTCAGAAATCATATATACTTATTTAATAATTTTAAAAAGTCTTCTTCTTTTAAAATTTTTATCCCTAATTTTTTTGCTTTTTCATATTTACTCCCTGGGTTTTGCCCAACAACCAAAAAATCTGTTTTTAAAGATACGTTCTCAGAAAATTTTGCTCCTAAACTTTTTACTTTTTCCTTAGCCTGATCTCTGGTCAAGTTTTGTAACTGACCAGTAAAAACAAAAGTTAAATCTTTTAAAGGTTGGTTATGCTTTGGCTGAATAATTTCTACCCCATTTTTAGCTAATTTCTCTAAAAAAGCCAAATTGTTCTTATCCTTATACCAAGAATACAAAGATTTGCCAAGAACAGGGCCGATATCAGGCAAAGATTGCCATTCTTGCTCGGTTATTTTCGGCCCTATTTTTATTAAGTCTTTAATAGTTTTTACTTTCTTTTTTCTCAAAAAGTCAGCTATATCCTGAGCAGTTTCTTCACCAACACCAGGAATACTTAAAGCAACCAGCAGTCTTTCTAAAGATATTTTTCTTTTTTCATTAATACTTTCTATAAGATTTTGAGATGATTTCTCAGCAAATCTTGGCAGTGCTTCTAAATCTCCTTTTGTTAAACTAAAAATATCTGCACCATCTTTAATTAGCCCTTGCTGAATTAACTGTTCAACAATTTTCGGCCCTAAATGTTCAATATCAAAAGCTTTTTTTGAAACAAAATATTCTATCTTCCGACAGTTTTTAGCAAAACAATTTTTATTGCTACACCTCCAAGCTACTTCTCCTTTTTTCCTAAAAATTGGACTCCCGCAAATCGGGCACCTCTTGGGCATTTTAAATTTCTTTTCAGTTCCCTGTCTTAAATCTTTAATAACTTTAACAATATCAGGGATTACATCTCCTGCTTTCTGAATAATTACTGTATCACCAATTCGAACATCCAACCTCTTTATCTCATCTTCATTATGCAATGTTGCCCGACTTACTTTTGTCCCCATAACCATAACTGGATCCAAAACAGCTACTGGAGTAATCACCCCTGTTCTCCCAACCTGAAGAATAATATCTTTAACTTTAGTTGTTGTCTGCTCTGGAGCAAATTTATAAGCTCGCATCCAACGAGGAGATTTGCCAACTGCCTTTAGCTTTTCTTGTAAGCTTATTTCATTAACAACAACAACCATTCCATCATACCAAAAATCAGTTGTTTTTCTTTGTTTTTCCCATTTCTGGTGAATTAACTCTACCTGTTCCAAATCTTTAGCCAAAGAACATTTTTTATCAACTTTAAATCCCAACTGATAAAGAATCTCATGGGTTTGTTGGTGTGTTTTTTGCCCTAAATTAGTCAACATTTCAAAAACAAAACAATCTAACTTACGAGAAGCAGTAATTTTTGGGTCTAGCTGTCTTACTGACCCAGCAGCAACATTTCGTGGATTAGAAAATAAAGGTAAGTTCTCTTTTTTTCTTTGTTTATTTAAATCTTCAAAATCTTTTTTATGCATAAAAATTTCCCCGCGAACAACCACATCTATATCTTTAGTCAACCTTAAAGGGATTGCTTCAATAGTTTTAATATTGTTGGTCACATCTTCTCCAATCAAGCCATCACCTCTAGTTGCTCCTAAAACCAAAATTCCTTTTTTGTAAGTTAAAACTATATCTAAACCGTCAATTTTTCTCTCACAAAAATAACTAATTGGGCCTTGATACTTTAAATAATCTCTAATATATCTTTCCCATTCTTTTAATTCCGAATAAGTAAAAATATCCTCAATAGAAAGAATTGGCTGAGGATGGCGCACTTTCTTAAATTTATCTAATGCTTTACCTCCAACTCTTTGAGTAGGGGAATCTGGAGTAATAAATTCTGGATATTCCTGTTCTAACTTAAATAATTCGTGCTTTAAACTGTCTAAAGCAGAATCAGAAATTTCCTGCTTATCATACAAATGATACAAACGGCGATGATATTCTATCACTTTTCTTAATTTTTCTATTCTTTTTTTTGCCTGCTCTTTATTCATTAAAATCAAAATTATTCTCTATTTAAATGATTATTAATTTATCTCTCTCTTATTTCTGTTGGCGGATAACAAAGCGTTGATCCCAATAAAGGAGTGCTTGGCGGCGATTCTCCACTTTGTCTAGTTAAAGAAGTAACTCGATAATAATAATTTAATTTAGGAATAATTCTACGGTCAATATAACAACAGGTATTTTCCTCTCCGCAATTATTTACATTACAAACTTCTTCCAAATCCCCACAATCAACACTTGAACAAGCTTGTGTAATTGAACAATTCTCTCCTTCAAAACATCTTCCCGCTTCATAATCAAGCTTTATCTCTTCTGCTGTTTTAGCTCGATGATAAATTGCTACATTATCAATTAACCCAGCAAAATGCTGAGTGCCGCTTGCTCGCCGACCAATTGTTACTGGTTGAGCAGAAACATCAATATGAGAAGAAGGTAAATTCGTCAAAGGAAGTGATGGCTCGCCATTAATATAAGCAATCATTTGAGTGCCATCAAAAACCCCAGCAACATGATTCCATTCATTTGGTCTTAATCCATCAAAATATATTTCTTTTTTAGTATTATTTTCATCATCAAAGCCAATGCCCCAAATAAGATTTGTCCCTGAAAGTGCTAGCCACCAACCATCATTTTGATTATCAACATAATCTCTTTTTGAAACAATTTCCGGATAATTGCTGTCAAAAGCGCCGTAAACCCAGGCTTCTACAGTTATTTTATCAGTCATATTTAAAGTAACATCATTTCCACAATCTAAATAGTCATCGCTTCCATCAAAACTTCCTGCTTTAGAAAATAAGCCATCAGCAGTTGAGGGTACTTGGCAGGAATCACCAGCACACTTTGCTGTAGCATGATTGCCCTTTCCTGAAGAATCAACTACTTCACCATATGACCCATTCCAGCCTGTTTCATTCATCAACCAATGTCCAACTATATCTCTATAATCTAAAGCCTCTCCTAAATGGCCAATAACAAAACAAGTTCCTTGATTAACCTTTGAACGAATATCAGACGCAGAATCATCTGATGGGTCGCCAACAACGCAACCATTAGGAGTTAAACTTCTATAAATATTATGGCCAACAGCCAAGGATTCTTCATCTAAACTTATTTTAATAATTCCACAAATAGAAGAATCAAGAGAAGTAGCAGGAGCACAAAGAGTTGTTCTTGCCCACTGAGGAGAAGGGGTTATTTCAACCTGAGTCTGACTTTGACTGTTGCTTGCTACAACTTTCCAGCAATAACCAGTAGCCTCGTCTAATCCTGAATCCTGATAAGAACATTCTGCCTGGCCACATTGTTCTGGGAAAACTACATCAATTAAGCTGTAAGCGCAACCAGGACAAGATTCAACATTATCACAACGATAAATATTATATGTTTCTGTCCAAGGAGCTGGGCTCCAACTTAAAAATGCCTGGGTTTTATCAACACCATTATCTGAATAACAATAAGCAGCAGAAGTTGAAACTGAAAAATTATCAGCATCAATTGGCACTCCAGAGTAATAATAGCCCCCCTTAAGCCAACCAATGCCTTCTCCAGAATTTTCATTAGCATTCCAAGCATAACCAGTGAAAGTATAATAAGAGCCTGCCCAAGAATCTAAGCCATAACCATACCAAATTCCATCAGTAGTTTGTCCTTTTAACCTCAACCATCCTTTGTCTCCTAATGCTTCTATTTTTGCCCAACCAGAAATTTCACTATGAGCATCATCCCAAATTTCTTCATCAGTTTTTACTCTGTTGTAAATAGCTAAATTATCCAAAACACCATTCAAAAAACAACTTACACCTCCATAACTGCCAATAGTTAAAGTAGAAGAAACAACTGGTTCTATAGATAATGTTTTACTTTTATCTAAAACGCCGTTAATATAAATTTTTGCTAAATTTGTAGAATTATCAAAAGTTGCTCCCAAATGATACCATTTACCAACTTCTAAAGAAGTATCACTAACTACTGAATCACAGGTAGTACTATCCCCAAATTCCCAAACAACTTTTCTTTGAGAATTAATCAATAATCTACCATTACCACAAGCACTTCGAGATGTTATTCGATAATCGCTTGATGGAGTGTCTAAAATCCTTACCCAAACTTCCTGAGTTTGAGTTATGTCTGAAAAACTACCACTTACAGAGACATAATCATCCAAACCATCAAATTTTAATCCACCAGACCATTTCCCAGTATACCAAGCTGGTCCAGAATCAGCTGGCTGCAATGTCCCTGTATGTTCATTAGGAGAAGAATCTTTAGCTGTTGTTCCTGTTCCATCATTAAATTTCCAATGAGCAATTAAACTTAAATCTTCTGTTCCATCTTCAGTTGTACAGGAAAATTGACCAGGAACATTAAATTCTTCTTGGCAATCGCCAAAACAACTTCCATCTGGCATTCTTTTCCCAACACAAGCCCAAGGACTATAACCATCTGGGGCTGTTCCTGAACAACTTCCTCCAAAACAAATCCAACCAATATTCTCGCCCCAAGCCCAACCAGACAAAGTTTTATCACTTGTATTATACTCTAAACCATAATCTGTATTTGACTGAGTTACTCCTGCTGGACAAGTTGTTCCTCCACTACAACAATTCTCCCATGAACCATCATTATCATAATCATTAAAACAATTTGCTGAAACCCAACCAATATTCTCACTCCAAAACCATCCACGGACATTTGCATCCTGTCCACCTCGAGCAAAAGGAAGATGAAAGTTTTCAAAAATAACTAAAAAAACAGTTAAAAGCAAAACTACTCCTGAAAAAATCAAGAAATGGTTAAGCTTAAACAAATTTTTGATTCTAAACTTTGCCATTTTAAAACTCTTAATTAAACTGCAAAATCCTAATCAATTTCGAAGCCTACCTTTGAAATTCCTCTTCCCGGAGGCAGTCTCCGGAGGTAGACTCCGGGAAAATCTCCACTCTTAATTACTTGCCCCAATCCTAATTGCCCCAGCATTGTAGTCCTCTAGAATTTGAGCTGGAGTTCGAGCATAGTTATAAATGCGAACATCGTCAATTAGTCCATTGTATTGTTTGCCTATGATAAAATTATTAAAACCTGGGCACATACCATCTTGAGATTTTTGAGCATAGTATTCCCCATCAAAGTAAGCTTTAGCCACAGATCCATCATAAGTAAAGGCAATATGATGCCATTCACCATCTGTTTCACTTGGTACTGCTAATGCTGTGTAACTACTCCCATCACATACAGGATACAATCCCCACTCTAAATACGGAGGATTTGCCCCATAATTACCTCCTCCTCGTACCCCTGGATACTTATGAGTATCAGTTGGACCAAGAAGATATGGCCATTTAGCCGAAGAAGATGGCCCATTATACTTTACCCAAAAAGAATAAGTAAAATGATTATGAAGAATGTCTGCCAACTCACTATAATTCGAAACACTTACATGATCATCGTTCCCGTCAAACTCTAGAGCTGAATTTAGTTTTCCAGTTGTCCAGACAGGGCCGTCGGTACCATAACCCGTACCATCATTGTCATGGTCTGAATCATCCCATAAGGTCTGTCCTGAGGCATTCCCTGAGGTATTTTCATCAAATC
>JAGGUQ010000018.1 GCA_021158435.1 bacterium | reverse complement strand
TGTTGTGGAAAATTGTGGATAAAAGTGGGGAAAAGTAATAAATTTTGTTGATAAGTATGTTTATAGGAGAATACCATTATTTAATAGATGATAAAAACAGACTTTCCTTACCAGTAAAGTTTAGGAAAGACTTTGCTAAAGGAGCTGTTATAACCAGAGGAATAGACAGCTGTCTAACTCTTTATCCTGCTTCAGAATGGCAAAAAGTTGCTGAAAAATTAGTTAGTTTGCCAACTAGTCAATCTAAGCCAAGGAGTTTTGCTAGGTTAATGTTAGCTGGAGCAATGGATGTAAAGGTTGATAGTCAAGGAAGGATAATTATCCCTGATTATTTAAAAAAATATGCAGGGCTAAAGAAAAAGGTAGTGATTGCTGGTTTATATAACAAATTGGAAATTTGGGATGAAAGTAAGTGGGAGCAGGATAAGAAGAAGATAGAGGCTTCGACCCCTGATATTGCTGAAACCCTTGGTGAATTAGGTATTTAATTTTATTATGATTCATCAATCTGTTCTTTTAAAAGAATCTTTGGATTTTCTTAACCCTAAGCCAAACGAAAATTTTATTGATGCTACTTTTGGAGCAGCAGGGCATAGCTTAGCTATCCTAGAAAAAACAAAACCAAAAGGGAGGGTTTTAGCAATTGACTGGTGGGAAGAGTCAATAAAACATGGAAAGAGTTTAAAAGAACAAAAGCCAGAAGTAAAAGAAAGACTTTTTCTTGTTGAAGGGAACTTTGCTCAGATTAAAGAATTTGTTGAAAAGTTTGAGTTTAAGCCAGTCAATGGAATTTTATTTGACTTAGGTTTATCTAGTGATATTTTGCAGGCAAGCGGGAGAGGTTTTTCTTATCAAAAAGATGAGATATTGGATATGCGCTACAATCAGAAGCAAATTAGCATTTTAGCAAGAGATATTTTAAATAAAGCAAAGGAGAAAGAGTTAGAAAATATTTTTAAAAACTTTGGAGAAGAAAGATTTTCTAGGAAAATAGCAAAAACAATTGTTCAGATAAGAAAAAAAGAAAAATTTTTAACCACTAAGCAGTTAGTTAGAGCAATAGAAATAGCTTTATACAAAAAACCAGATCAAAAAAAGATTCACCCTAAAATTTTAGCCCGAATTTTTCAGTCTTTGAGAATTGCAGTTAATAAGGAACTGGAAAATTTAGAAAAAGCATTAGATAGTTCTTTAGAGATTTTGGCAAAAAAGGGAAGGATAGTTGTTATTAGTTATCATTCTTTAGAAGATAGAATAGTTAAAAATAAATTTAGGGAAGCAAGTAAATTAGGTTTGGGTCGAATTTTAACAAAAAAGCCAATTCAACCAACTGAAGAGGAAGTCAAAATAAATCCCCGGGCTAGGAGTGCTAAATTAAGAGCCATAGAAAAAATTTGATATATTTTAATTTAAACTATTATGACTCCTTTTTTGGAAAGAGAAGCAAAACAAAAATATTTTAAAAAGTCTTTGAGAATTAATTCTGTTTTGCTTGTTTTTTGTTTCTTTTTGCTTTTTCTAAGTTTTTTGTTTACTGTTTATAATCAAAACATTTTTCACAACTTAGTTATTCAAAAAAAAGAATTAAGTAATTTGAAAATAGAAAATGATATTTTAACTTCGCGTTTTTCAGAGGTTTATCAGATAGATAGATTGATTTCCCAAATAGAAAAACATTCTTTTGTTCAAGCACTTCCTTCTAATTGCTTAAAACTTAAATCTGTTGGTGGTGTTTTAGCAATTAGCACAGCTCCTAAAGGAAAATCAGTTTTTTATGAGGGCCTATAAGTATAATTCAAAGCGCCTTAATTTACTTGTTGCATTTGTCTTGGCTTGTTTTATAGTAATTTTAGGGCGCGTTTTTTATTGCCAAATTATTAATCCCCAGTCTTATGTTCTTGGAACTTCTTATCAGGAACCTTCAGAGTCATCACCTAGAGGACGAATATATGTAAGCGATATTTCAGGGGAAAAAGTTCCAATTGCTGTTAATATAACAAAGTGGAGATTAGTTGCTGACCCATCTAAAATTGGCAATCCAAAAGAAGTTTTAAATAAGCTGTCTTCATATTTAAATATCCCTTCTTATTTTTTTGATGAAAATTCAAGTAAAGATAGTAAAGGGAGCCAAGAGGATATGGAAAGATTTGAGGAGATGTTAGATAGTCTTTCAAAAAAATCGTCTCATTATTATGTTTTAAAGATCGTTGACACTCAAGAAAAAGAAGAAATTGAAAAGTTAGATATTAAAGGGATTTTTTTCGAAAAAACATTAGGAAGATTGTGGCCAGAAGGGGAAGATTTTTCTCATATTACAGGCTTTGCCATTTTAGATGTTGATGGTATCAAAGGGCAATATGGTTTAGAAAAGTACTTAGATAGTCATCCAGGAAAAGATATTGAACTAACAATAGACAGAACAGTCCAGTTTTTTACTTGTTCTTTTTTAGAGCAGGCTATTAAAGATTATCGGGCAGAAGGGGGAACAATTATTGTTCTAGGTAAATATGGGGAGATTTTAGGAATATGTAATTCTCCAAGCTTTAATCCAAATGAGTACTTTAAAGTTGAAGATTTTTCTGTTTTTCAGAATATGGCAGTTTCAGGACTTTATGAGCCTGGTTCAATATTTAAGGTAGCAACAATGGCTGCTGGTTTAGATTCAAAAAGAATAACACCTGAAACCACTTATTTTGATAAAGGTTTTGTAGCCATTGGTCCAGAGCCAGAGATTATTAGAAACGCGACAAAAGAATCCTATGGGACCCAAACAATGACGAATGTCTTGGAGAAATCTCTGAATACAGGAGCAGTTTGGGTTGCTCAGCAATTAGGTAAGGACTTGTTTAAATATTATTTAAAAGAATTCGGGTTTGGTAGTTTAACTGGCATAGAGCTTCCTGATGAAGCAAGGGGAAACATTGAGAATTTAGATAAACCAGGAGAAATATATTTAGCTACTGCTTCGTTCGGGCAAGGGATAACTGCTACTCCTCTTCAGGTGGCTAATTTTTTTCTGTTGGTTGCTAATCGGGGTAGGCTTTACCAACCGTATATTATTAAAGGTAATGGGCCAAAATTTATTAGAAATGTTTTTAAAAGAAAGCAAACCGGTGAAGAATTGGTTCAAATGCTTGTTTCAGTTGTTGAGAATGGTTATGGGAAAAGAGCTAAGGTAGATGGTTATCAAATTGCCGGGAAAACAGGAACAGCAGAGGTGCCAAAAGAGGAAGGAGGGGGGTATGGAGATAAAGTTATCCATTCTTTTGCTGGGTTTGCTCCAGCTCAGGATCCTCAGTTTGTTATTTTAGTAAAGCTTGACAATCCTCAAAAGGGTAAATTTGCTGACTCAACTGCTGCTCCAACTTTTGGTAAATTAGCCAAATTTCTTTTAAGTTATTATCATATTGCCCCTTAATTAAATTGAGAAAATATGTTTAGAAAAATTTTGCAATTTTTACTTAAAAAGCAAGCAAGAAGGGTTTTAAAAAAAGTAAATCCTATAATCATTGGCATTACAGGAAGCGTTGGGAAATCTTCAACAAAAGAAATGATAGCTTTAGGTTTGTCTGGATTTTTTAAAGTTAGGAAATCTTTTTCAAATTATAATAATGAAGTAGGTGTTCCATTAACAATTTTAGGAGAAGAATCAAAGGGGAATAATATTGCTAAATGGATATATGTTTTAGGAAAAAATAGAATAAAAAGAATAAATAAAGAAAATTATCCAGAAGTTTTGGTTTTAGAAATGGCCGCTGATCACCCAAAAGATATAGATTACCTTTTAAGTATTGTTCGCCCCCAAGTAGGAGTTTTAACTGCTATTGCCCCTTGCCATTTGAAATATTTTGGCTCAGTTGAGAAAGTAAAAAGAGAAAAAATAAAATTATTAACAGGTTTGGATGCTAATGGCTGGGCTATATTTAATATAGATAATCCTTATTTAAGGGACATAAATTTTTCTTTGAAAAGCAAAACACTAACTTATGGATTTAGTGAAAGAGCAGAGGTAAGAGCATTAGAATTTCAGTTAGAGTATTCTTTTAAAGAAAAAACACCAAGAATTTTAGGACTACGTTTTAAGGCAAGTTGCTCTGGTAAAGTTATTCCTATTTTCCTACCAAATGTTATTTCTCAGAGCCTTGTTTATTCTGCTTTAGCTGCTTTAGCTGTTGGAATGACTCAGAATCTTAACCTTTTACGAATAGCAGAGCGTTTAAAGAAATACAGACCTTTGCCAGGGCGAATGAATTTAATTTATAATTCAAAAGGAATTTTAATTATTGATGACACTTATAATTCTTCTCCTTATGCAGTTAAAAATGCTCTAGATGATTTAGATAGAATTAAAATAAATGGGCAAAAATATCTTGTTTTAGGTGATATGTTGGAATTAGGAGATAAAGAAAAAGAATATCATTTAGAGGTTGGCCAGGAAATAGCTAAAAGAAAAGAATATTCTCTTATTGGTGTTGGAGATTTGGCTAGATTTTTTGTTCAAGGCGCAGAGCAGGCAGGAATAAAAAAAGACAACTTTTATTTTGAGGACAAAAAACAAGCCCTTGCTTATCTTGTTCAGAATTTAAAGCAAGGGGATATAGTTTTAGTTAAGGGTTCAAGAGCAACAAAAATGGAAGATATTGCCCAGGGGTTAGTACAGTCAAAAAGATAAAAATTCTTTATTTATTAAGTTTAACTGACAAAACTTGTGAAGATCCGTCTTTAGTCATTGTTACTCCGTAAAGAATGTTAGCAGCCTGAATTGTTTGATGGTTATGAGAAACTACAATTAATTGGGTAGATTTGTTTACTTCTTTAAGAATTTGGGCTAGTCGGAGGGAATTTTGTTCGTCTAAGGCAGCATCTACTTCGTCGTAAATAGCAAAAGGAGGTTTATTTAAACTGATTATTGCTGAAATAAGCGCTAAGCAGGTTAGTGATTTTTCTCCCCCAGAAAGTGATTTGGTGCTTTTGATTTTTTTGCCCGGAGGGTTTGTTTTAATTTCAATTCCTATATTATCTTTTTTTTCTTCTTCCTCTTCTTCAGAAGAGGATGTTTCGTTTCTCAAATTAACAATTTCTAAGCAAGCTTTTCCTCCTTGAAAGAGTAAATCAAAGTACTTTTGGAAAAGTTGGTTAATTTTTTGAAAATTTTCTTTAAATTGAACTTTAACTTTTTCTTGGAGGTGGGTAATTAGTTTATCTAAAGAGTTTATTGTTTGCTTAATGTCTTTGCTTTGTTCTTGAAGAAAGTTGTATCTTTCTAAAACTTTAGGATATTCTTTTTCAACATCAGGGTCTATTTCTCCAATAGCATATAATTCTCTTTTCATTCTTTGAATTTTCTGCTCATCTTGTTTTGAATTTATTGGAGTTTCAGAGAAGTTAGAATTAATAATTTTTTCAAAGTTTTCTTTGCCTAATTCTTCTTGAATTTCTTGGCAAAGGGCTTGTTTTTCAGTTTGTTTTTTTGTTAGTTCTATATTAAGATCATTGAGAATTGTTTCTTGTTTTTCCAGAATGTTTCTTAATTTTTGGTTTTCTTGTTCTAAAGAAGAAAATGATTGCCTAAACTTATTTTGTTCTTCAATAATATTATTTAATTTTTTAGAAATTTGCTCAATTTGTTCATCAATTTGTTTAATTTTACTTTCAAGATTTTTCTTTTCTTCTAAGAGGTTTTTTATTTGTTCTTGTTCATTGCTTTCTTGTTTTTGTTCATTGAAAAATGAAATGATTTTTTTAATTTTTGAAGACAAAGACTCTAGTTCTTTGATTAAAGAATTATGACTTATTGATTTTGATTTAATTCTTTCTTTTAAAGAAGATAATTGACTGGAAAAATTTTTAATTTCCCTTAAAAGTAAGGAGCTTTCAACATTAAGCGAAACAGAAGAAGTAGATATTTTTGGGGCATTAAGAGATTGAATTTTTGTTTCTAAAATAAAAAGTTCTTTAGAGTAATTATTTTTTAGCCTTTCCTTTTCCTGGTATTCGTTGTGAAGATTCTGCCATAAGTGCGAACTATCGGAGGAGCTAAGTTTATTAATTTTCTCTTGGTTAAAAGCAATTTTTTCTTTTAGGTCTTTTACTTTATTTTTTTGTTTGTTAATCTCTTCTTCTAAAGAAATAATTTGTTTGTTTAGTTGGTGGTACTGGCAGGAATAAAAGTCTTTTTCTAATTTAAATAGTTCTTGTTTCAGTTGCTGTTTTTTTTCTAATTTTTTTACCTGTTTTTCTAAATAGGATAATTGAGGGTGGATTTCTTTAATAGAGATTTCTACTTTTTCTAAATTTTTTTGACTTCTTTCTATTTTTTTCTGGGCTGATTCTATCTTTTTTAAATATGGTTTGATGCCAGTTGCTTCATCAAAGAAATCTTTCCTAGCTCTTGGAGTTAATTCTAAAAGTTTATATATTTCTCCTTGGTTAATTAAACTATAACTGTATTTGCCAAAATTTATTTTGTAAAGGGTTTCCTCAATATCTGATAATCTTACTTTTTTCTTATTTAAAAAGTATTCATTTTCTCCGTTGGGCCAGAGCCGCCTTTTTATTTCAATTTCTGGCCAAAGTTCTTTGTTTACTTTATTTTCTAAAACAATACTGACTTCAGCGAAGTCAGCTTTTTTTCTTAAATTAGAACCAGAAAAAATGAGGTCTTGGCTTTGGTGAGAGCGGAGATTTTTAAATTTTTGTTCGCCAAGCACCCATTGAACTGCTTCAACAAGATTTGATTTTCCACTTCCATTTGGACCAACTATAACAGTAATACCAGCCTGATCTTTTTCAGGGCAGGGGAAAACTAATTTTGTTCTTTTAGCAAAAGATTTAAATCCGTAAACTTCTAATTCTTTAAGCATTTTTTTCTATTATTTCAGAAACTTTTTCCCAGTTTTTTAAAGCATTTTCAGCTGCTTTTTTCTCAGCTTGTTGTTTACTTGATCCTTGTCCTTGGGAAATTTTATTTTGTCCAACAATTAGTTGAACTGTAAATTTTCGAGCATGAGAAGGGCCTTGTTCTTTTATTAAATTGTATTTGGGTGTAATTTTAAATCGACCCTGAACAAGCTCTTGAAAAATGCTTTTTGGATCTTTGTAAAGGTTGTGAGATAAAATAAAAGAAGCCTTTTTGAATAGCCTGTCTTTTAAAAATTTTTGAACTGTTTTAAATCCTTGGTCTAAATATAAAGCTCCAATAAAAGCTTCAAAGGTGTCAGCTAAAATATGAGTTTGGGTTGATTTTTGAACATTTTTTTTACTTCCTAGAGAAGCGTAAAGAAATTTATCTAAACCAATTTTTTTAGCAACTTTGGCAAGGCTTTCAGTATTTATTAAGCTTGCTCTAAGAAAAGTCAATTTTCCTTCTGGCAGATTAAATTTAGAGTAAAGATAGAGAGTGCTGGCTAATTCTAGAACTGCATCTCCCAAGAATTCAAGTCTCTCATTATGCCCGTATGGCCATTCTTTGTTTTCATTAAGGAAAGAGCGGTGAGTAAAAGCGCGGTGGAATAAGTCAGGATTTTTGAATTTGATTTTTAAACTTTTCTCCAGTTTATTTAAATTTTTAATTTTTGTCTGTTTTTTGTTTTTCTTTTTCTTCTTTTTTGTCATTATCTTTTTTGTATTCATTATATATTGTGCCTAAAACCCCGTTAACAAACTTTCCAGAAGTTATATTGCCAAAACTTTTAGCAATTTCAACTGCTTCATTAATGGCAACTTTTGGTGGAATATCAGAAAATAAAAGCTCCCATATTCCAATTCTTAAAGTATTCTTATCAACGGGAGTAATTTTATCTAATGGCCAATGTGGAGCAAATTTTTTTATATATGAGTCTATTTTTTCTAAATTTTTAGCTACATTAAGAGTTAAACTGCGGGCAAATTCTTTTTCCCGAAAATTAGGAGTAGCAAATAAAGAAATGTTTTGCTCAATGATTTTTTCTAAATCCAACTCTTTATTGAGTACTGACCGATTAAAATCCCATTGAGCAAGAGACTGGAGAGCAATACTTCTGGCAAGGTGTCTTTGAGCCATAGATTAGTTATGTTTTAAGACTTCGCAGTTTTAGCTTTTTTCTCTTTAGGAGAAATAACTTTTGTCCCTTTATAATAGCCGCAATAAGGGCAAACTCGATGAGGGAGAATAGATTTATGGCAATTGGGGCAAGGGACCAAATTTGGTGCCTGAACTTTAAAGTGATATTGTCTCCTTTTAGTTCTGCTTTTTGATCTTTTTTGTGTTGGATGAGGCATAATAAAAAATGGGCAAGAATAAATAATTTACTATCAAAATCAAAATAAAACTTGATATTGTATTATAAATTTTTATTTTTTCTTGTCAATTATTTTATTTTATCCATTCTCAATTCCGGAGTCTACCTTCGGAGACTGCCTCCGGGAGACCCTCCGGGAGAACTCCGGGATGGACTTTTGGGTGGGAAGCTTGGATTTTAATCTGGTTGTGATATAATAATTAAATAAGGAATGTTAATAGAATTTTATGATTAACGAAAAACTTGCCAAAATTTTTTTCGAGATAGGAGATTTTTTAGAAATGGAAGGGGTTCAGTTTAAGCCTTCTGCTTACCGAAGAGCAGCTATGGTTTTAAAGGGTTTAGAAAAAGATGTAGAAGAAATTTATAAAAGCAAAGGGATAAAAGGACTGGAAAATATTGAAGGTATTGGAGAAAGTATTGCTGAAAAAATACAGGAATATATAAAAACAGGGAAAATAAAATATTATCAGAAATTAAAAAAAGCAATGCCAGTTAAAGTTGAAGAATTGGTTCAGATAGAAGGGGTTGGCCCAAAAATGGTAAAAACCCTTTATAAAAAATTAGGAATTAAGAATTTAGAAGACCTGGAAAAAGCAGCTAAAAGACATAAAATTGCCCCTTTGTTTGGTTTTGGAGAGAAAACAGAGAAAAAGATATTACAAGGAATAGAGTTTTTGAAGAAAAGTCAGGGGAGATTTTTGTTAGGAGAGATTTTACCCTATGCTAGAGAGCTTGAACGGTTATTAAGTTCTTTGCCAGAAGTTGATAAAGTTTGTTTAGCTGGTTCAATTAGAAGAAGAAAGGAGACAATAGGAGATATAGATATATTAGCCACAATAAAAAGTTCTGGCAAAAAAAGAGAAGATTTAAAAAAAGCAGAAAAAATAATGGACTTTTTTACTAACCTGCCTGAAGTAGTTAAGGTATGGGACAAAGGGATGACCAAATCTTCAGTAAGGACAAATAAAGGATTTGATGTGGATTTAAGATTGCTTTCTAAGAATGAATTTGGTTCAGCTCTTTTATACTTTACTGGTTCTAGAGAACATAGTATTGCCTTAAGAAAACTTGCTTTAGAAAAAGGTTTTAAGCTTAATGAATATGGATTGTTTAAGGGAAAAAGAATAGTTGCTAGGCAGAGCGAGGAAGAAATATATAGAAAATTAGGGATTAGTTTTATCCCTCCAGAGCTAAGGGAAAACCAAGGAGAAATTCAAGCAGGAATAAATAGTTTTAGAAAGCAAGGCAATGGTTTGCCAGATTTAATAGAACTAAGGCAGATTAAAGGAGATTTACATGTTCATTCAGAATGGTGGAAAAAGGGGAGGAAATCTATTGAAAAGATTGTCAATCGGGCTAGGGAAATGGGCTATAACTATCTTGGAATATCTGAGCACACAAAGTTTTTAAAAATAGAGCATGGACTTGATGAAAAACAGCTACTGAGACAGAGAAAGGATGTAGAGAAAATAAATGCATCTTTAAAAGGAACAGGTTTTTATCTTTTTCAAGGAGCTGAAACAAATATTATGCCTGATGGTTCTTTAGATATAGAGGATAGAGTTTTAAAGCAATTAGATTATGTTATGGGAGGAGTTCACTCAAATTTTAAAATGAGTAAAGAAAAAATGACCAAGCGAATTATTAAAGCAATAAAGCACCCTTATTTGAAAGTAATAGTTCATCCAACTGGAAGGATATTAAAGCAAAGAAAAGCTTATCAATTAGATTTTTTAAAAGTTGTTAAAGCAGCCAAAACTTATGGAGTGGCTTTAGAAATAAATTCTTCGCCCTTTCGTTTAGATCTAAACGACAAAAATGCTCGGATAGCCAAGGATTATGGAGTTAAAATTACTATTAATACAGATGCCCATCAAATAGATCACTTAAGATATATGGAGCTAGGGGTTTCCCAGGCGCGGCGAGCATGGATAGAGAAAAAAGATGTGATTAATTGTTTAAGCAGAAGAGCTATTGACTCTTTTTTTAAGAAAAGTAAAATTATATCTTAATATAGTAAACAATAAAAAGTTCTTGCGAACAAGGTGAGCAAGGTTCTTCTTTTGTTTTTCTAATAAATTTTAATAATATGGCAGAAAAAGTTTTTTTAACTCCCCAAGGAAAAGATAAGATATTAAAAAAGCTTAAATATCTAAAAGAAGTAAGGCGGCCAGAAATAGCTGAAAGAATTAAAAAAGCTAGAGAATTAGGGGATTTGTCTGAAAATGCTGAATATCATGCGGCAAAAGATGAGCAAGGTTGGTTGGAGAGCGAAATTCTTCGTTTAGAAACCATTCTTAGAAAAGCAGAAATTATTGAGCCAAGTAAAACAGAAAAGATTGATCTTGGTTCAAAAGTAAAAGTGCTTTTTGATGGCCAGGAAAAACTTTTTTCTATTGTTAGTCAGGAAGAAGTAGATGCTTTAAAAGGAGCAATTTCCCACTTGTCTCCTTTAGGTCAGGCTTTGGTTGGACATAAAAAAGGAGATGAATTCCTTTTTGAAACACCTAAAGGGAAAATAAAAATAAAGATTTTAGATGTATCTTGAGATTAGATTATAAGCTTTCCCAGAGAGCCCCGAGACTCTCCCGGAGACAGGACTCTCCCGGAGGCAGTCTCCGGAGGTAGACTCCGGGATTGCTCTGGGATTAGTTTGAGCCCATTGACAAAAAGGAAAATTTTGCTTTAATTAAGATGTGTTTTAATAAAAAGAGATTCAATGTTTAAAACTCTTTAAGAAGGGAGGGTGAAAAAAATGAGCAACAAGAAGATAAGTGCTGAATTAGCCCTTAAAATTTTACCTTATTTAGAGGGTTTAAATGAAGAGATTCTGAAGCTTATGAAGAAGACAGACTACGACCCGCAGGTTTGCGAAGCCGGAATAAAAGCCTTGAAACTGGAACAAAGGTCCGAAGAAGAGATTCTGAAGCTTATGAAGAAGACAGACTACGACCCGCAGGTTTGCGAAGCCGGAATAAAAGCCTTGAAACTGGAACAAAGGTCCGAAGAAGGAATTTTAGATATTATGAAGAAGACAGACTACGACCCGCAGGTTTGCGGAGCTGGAATAAGGGCTTTAAAGCTGGAACAAAGGTCCGAAGAAGAGATTCTGGGGATTATGAGGAAGACGGGTTACAACGAGTGGGTTTGTGAAAGAGCAATGAGATTCCTAAAATCTAAAGATAAAATTTTGGAGGTAATGAAGAAGACAGACTATGAGGAGCAGGTTTGCGGAGCTGGAATAAGGGCTTTAAAGCTGGAACAAAGGTCCTGAGAGTTTTAAGTTCTAAATAATATTTCCAAAATAATTTTGATGACCCTGTTAATACACAGGGTCATTCTTTTATTACCACGCCATCCAAAGCCAATCTCTGGGCAAACGTCAGCCTCCGGAGGTAGACTCCGGGATTGTGGGATTAGTTTGAGGGAGCTCTTTTTAAGAGCTTTTTGTTTTTATTGATTTTTATTTATTATTTGTTACAATTAATTCTAGTTGGCTTTTAATTTTTATTTTATGCCGGTTAGAGAAATTGGAGAAGAAAAATCAAGAATTAAAAAATTAGAACAAATAAAGAGTAAAGGAATTAATCCCTACCCCTCAGAAGTAAGAAGAACTCATACTTGTTTGCAGGTAGTGGAAAATTTTGAAAAATTGCTTAATAAAAAGATTGTTCTAGCTGGCAGAATTACAGCTTTAAGGCTTCATGGGAAGGCTTGTTTTGTAGATTTGAATGATGGAGAAGCAAGAATGCAGGTTTATTTAACTCAAGATGGAGTAGGTGAGGAAAGTTATAATCAATTTAAAGAATGGATAGATATTGGCGATTTTATTGAAGTTCAAGGAAAATTATTTTTAACCAGAAAAAATGAAAAAACTTTAAGATGTTCTCAGTGGCGCATTTTAGGCAAAGCACTTTTGCCCTTACCTGAAAAATGGCATGGATTAAAGTCAAAGGAAACACGCTACAGACAAAGATACCTTGATTTATTAGCTAATCCTAAGGTAAGAAATAATTTTATTGTTCGTTCTTTAATTTTAAAAGAAGTAAGGAATTTTTTGGATGAGCAAGGATATTTAGAAGTAGAAACCCCAATTCTTCAACCTTTAGCAGGTGGAGCAGCAGCTCGTCCTTTCTTAACTCATTTGAATGCTTTAAAGATGAATCTTTATTTAAGAATTGCTCCTGAGTTATATTTAAAGCAGTTAGTGATTGGCGGATTAAGTAAGGTATATGAGGTAGCTAAGTGTTTCCGCAATGAAGGAATTGATTTTGCTCATAACCCAGAATTTACCCAGGTTGAGTTTTATCAAGCTTATAGTGATTACAAAGATTTAATGGTTTTAACTGAACAATTGTTGCAAAGAGTTGTAAAGAGGATATTCAATTCTTTACAAGTAGAGTATAAAGGACATAAATTAAGCTTTAAAACTCCTTTTACCCGCTTAAAGTATAGAGATGTAGTTTATCAATATTCAAAAATTGATGTTTTAGATGATGAAAAAAAGATTAAAACCCAGGCAAAGAAAAGGGGTATGGAAATAGACAAAACATGGAGTAAGGGAAAGGTTATAGATGAGATATTTAAAGAGTTTGTTAGACCAAAAATAATTCAGCCAACTTTTATCATTGATCATCCAGTTGATCTTTCTCCTTTGGCTAAAAGACATTTTGATAATCCTGAATTAACAGAGAGATTTCAGCTGTTAATTGCTGGAATGGAGATTTGTAATGCTTTTTCAGAGCTTAATGATCCTTTGGATCAGGAAAAAAGATTTAAATCTCAAGAACAAATGAGAAAAAAAGGAGATGAAGAAGCCCATCCTTTAGATAAAGAATTTGTTAAAGCTTTGAAATATGGTTTACCCCCAACAGCTGGTGAAGGCTTAGGTATAGATAGGTTAACTCAAATTTTAACCAATGAGCCAAGTATAAGAGAAATTATTTTTTTTCCTTTAATGAAAAGAAAAACAAAATAACAATGAAAACAATCTGGCAATTACCTAAAGATGTACCTCAGGAAATGAAAAAGCAATTTCCTGAGTTTCATCCAATAATTTTATCCCTTCTTTATCAAAGAGGATTGACCACTCAGGAACAAATAGACGAGTTTTTTAATCCTGATTATTCAAGCGACCTTCACAACCCTTTTTTATTTAAAGATATGAGTAAAGCTGTTGAAAGAATTGAAAGGGCAAGAAAGGAGAAAGAAAAAGTAGTGGTTTATGGAGATTTTGATGTAGATGGAGTAACAGCTAGTGTTGTTCTTTTTAAAACATTGAAAAAAATAGGTTTAAATAATTTAGAAATTTATATTCCCTCTCGAGAGAATGAAAGCCATGGATTAAACAAATCTGCTCTTAAAATGTTTTCTAAAAAAGGAGTTAAATTAGTAATTACTGTTGATTGTGGAAGTTATAGCAATAAAGAGGTTGAAGAGGGGAGTAAGTTGGGGATAGATATAATTGTGACTGATCACCATCGGCCAGAAAAAAAAGTTAATGCTTTTGCTTTTATTAATCCGAAGTATAAAGCCGAGAAATATCCTTATAGAGATTTAGCTGGAGTTGGTGTTTCTTTTAAGCTAGCCCAAGCGCTTTTGTCATCAAAACAAGGGGAAAGTTATAAAGCTTTTGAAAAGTGGCTTTTAGATTTGGTTGCTTTGGGAACAATTGCTGATAGAATGCCTCTTTTAGGAGAAAATAGAACACTGGTAAAATATGGTTTGTTAGTCCTTAACAAAACAAGTAATTTAGGCTTAAGGGCCCTAATTAAAAATTTAGGTTTGCCTTTAGGCTCTTTAAAAAGTGATGATGTTGCTTTTTATTTAGCTCCTTGTCTTAATTCTGCTGGTCGGGTAAATCATGCTAATGATAGTTTAGCCCTCCTTTTAAGTGAAAATAAAGAACAAGCAGATAAATGGGCTTTGAAGTTAAAAGAGACAAACAATCAAAGACAAAAAATGTTGAGTAAAACAATTGAGAATTTAAAGAAGAGAAAAGAGGAGCTTGAGCAAAAATGGATTTTTATCATTACAAGGAATTGTCCTACTGGTGTAGCAGGTTTAGCTGCTTCTAAGATAGCTAAAGATTATGGAAAGCCAACAGTGATTTTTTTAGAAAAGCATTTAAGGGGTTCAGCCAGAGTTGAGGGAGATTTTGATTTGTTTAAAAGTTTAGCTAAGTTTAAAAAGTATTTCCTTGATTTTGGTGGTCATAATAGAGCAGCTGGATTTAAATTAAAAGATAAAATTTATTTAGAATCTTTAAAAAAAGGTCTTTTAGAAGAAGCAAAATCTATAAAACCAGAGGAATTATTACCTAAATTATTCATTGATGCAATTGTTGATTTAGAAGAAATTGATTGGGATTTATATAATGAAGTGGAAAAGTTTGAACCATTTGGGGAGGGAAATGAGATGCCAAATTTTTTGGTAAGAAAGGTTAAACTGATTGATTTAGAAACTGTTGGGAAGCAGAATAATCATTGTCGATTGTATTTTAAAGGAGGAAAGAAGATGATTTATTTTTTTGTTGATGAAGAAACAGAGGAAAAAAAATTAAAAAAAGGAGAAAATTATGATATAGTTTTTTGTTTGGGAATTAATCAGTGGAATGGCCAGCAAGAATTACAGCTTAAAGTAGTTGATTTGCGAAAAAGTTAATTTTATGTCTTATCAAAAGCTAATACTTTATACTGATGGATCCTCTAAAGGTAATCCAGGCCCAGCTAAAGCTGGAGTCCTTATTAAGGAAGGAAACAAGAGGATTTTTCAAGGATCTTTTTCTCTGGGAGTAAAAACTAACAATCAAGCAGAATATTTAGCTTTAATTTTAGGTTTAGAAAAAGCAAGTAAATTGGAACCAAAAGAACTAGTTTGCTATTTAGATAGCGAGTTGGTTGTTCGCCAATTAAATAGAGAATACAAAGTAAAGAATCCTGATTTAGCCCCTTTGTTTATAAAAGTCTGGAATTTAAGCCAAAAATTTGATAAAATAAAATTTGTTCATATTAAAAGGGATAAGAATAAGGAAGCCGATAAACTGTCTAAAAAAGTTTTTTAAAAATAGGCAGGCTCAGGCAATCGCTCCAAACTTTAGTTAAGTTTGGAGAGGAAAGTCCGAACACCCTGGCTTTTAGCCAGAAGTGGGTGCCTTGCTAACGGCAAGGATTAGAGAAAGTAATTTCTCTAATACGGAAAGTGCCACAGAGACTATACTATCCCGCCCCTAAACTAAAACTATAGCACCTTCCTAAAGTTCATTGTCAAAATAGGGGCGGGAGAAAGGTGAAAAGTCCTCTGAAAAAGAGGTCTCCTCTTAAGTGATTAAGAGGAGTGGCAAACCCCACCCGGTGAAAGAGCAGTAAGCTCGCTAGAGCTGCTCTGCAAAGAGCAGCCCAGATAGATGATTGCCCTTCTGGAATTTTCCAGAAGACAGAATTCGGCTTATCGAGCCTGCCTAAAAACTGTTTACTTTTTTAATTTTTTATTTAAAATTAATAAAAATAAAGTTGAAGAATATGACAATAAAAGTTCAGAAAAAACCAAAAGAATCAACAGGAGAATTGCTTAAACGTTTTAGCTCCGTTGTTTTAAGGAGCGGGATTATTAATGAATATAAAAAACGTTTATATAGATTTAAACCAAAAAGCAGGAATTTGAAACGTAAACATAAATTAGAAGCATTGAGAAAAAAAGAGAAAATAGAATATTTAAGAAAAATAGGAGTAATTAAATAAAATTTAAAATTTAATTTAATGCCTCAGGCTAAAAGTTTTTTAAGAAAAATAAAAGATTTTTCATTGCAAAGGCAACGCAAGAAAATAATTTCTTGCAGAATAAGGATGTTGTTAAATTTTGCCTTTAAAAGAGGAAGTATATTTTTTCTGCTTTCTCTTTTTTTATTTTCATTGTTTATCCAGCCAGCTAAAGCTCAGCTTGATTTAAGCCAAGGCTTGTCTGATTTTTTGGAAATAGCCCCTTTACCTGACACTCCTTTGCCAATTATTATTGGGAATATTGTTAGAGTTATCATAGGTTTTACTG
>JAGGUQ010000016.1 GCA_021158435.1 bacterium | reverse complement strand
CCTCCGGGAAAAGCTTTAAAAATTTGAATTTATTTTATTCAAAAACTAAGTGGCAAAACAAAGCACATTTTTTGGTTTGGATTACAGGAATTTTCCTTTTTATAAAAGTCAAAATTTCTTGACTAATTCTTTAATTTTAAATAAAATTGTAAAACAAGCAGAAATAAATTCTAATGATATAGTTTTAGAAATTGGAGCAGGTTTGGGTAATTTAACAACAAAAATAGCTCAAAAAGCTAAAAAGGTAATTGCTGTAGAAATAGATAAAAGAATATTCCCTATTTTAAAGGAAAATTTGAAAGAATATAAAAATGTAGTACCTATTTTAGGGGATATTAGGAAGATTGATTTGTCTGAGTTAGGTTTAAAAGATAAAAAGTACAAAATAGTCGCAAATCCTCCTTATAATATTGTTAATTATCTTTTAAGAAAATTTTTATCTACTTACCCTCGACCTGAATTAATTGTTTTTCTTATTCAAAAGGAAGTAGCTTATAAAATTTTAGGTAAAGGTAAAAAGAGTAAAATTTTTTACGCTGTTCATTTTTATGCTCAGCCAAAATTAATTTGTTTAGTAAAAAGGGAAAACTTTTTGCCTAAACCTAAAGTTGATTCAGCTGTAATTAAAATTGTTTTAAAAAAAGAGAAAACAAAGAAAAACCTTGAAAAGAATTTTTTTACCTTGCTAAGAGCAGGTTTTTCTTCTCCAAGAAAGTATTTGCTTAATAATTTAGCTAATAATTTTGAAAAGAAGAAAGTTTTGGAAGCTTTTCAGTCTTTAGGAATAAAGACAAATTCAAGAGCCAGTGATTTGCCTTTAGCTAAATGGGTTGCTTTAGCTAAAGATAAAAGTTTATTTAAAAAATAGATTAATGGCCCAAAAAAATAAAAATACTACTTTTTTGCTTGGATTAATATCATTGGTAGTGGTTATTGGGAGCGTTTTTTATATTGTCAAACAAATGAACGCTCTTTTTTCTTTTTCCAAAAGGACAGAAACTACTGATTTAAAAGTAGAGGACATTCTAAGTTACTTAGAAGATTTGGATACAGACAAAGACGGTTTACCCGATATAGAAGAAGTCAAATATGGCACATCTATTTATCTTGTTGATAGTGATAGTGATGGCTTTTCTGATAAACAGGAAGTTGAAGCAGGAAGTTCTCCTACAGATAGTTCTTCTGTGCCTAGTTCTCCAGAAACAAAAAAACAGCCAGAGGAACCTTTGTTGCAAGAAGAAATTAGGCAAGAATCAGGATCAAGCTCATTAGGGCAAGACATAGGAGAAAATATTGATTTGTCATTGATTAGAAATTTTCTTATTCAAGCAGTTGGACTTTCTGCTGATATTGTGGAAAACATAGATGACAAAACCCTTGTTTCAGTCTATAATAAAGTAAAAGAAGAAACAGGAATTGGGTTAGAAGAACTTCAAGAAATTTTTAATTCCAATCAAAGTGAAGGGCAAGCTTCGGAATTAGAAGGAGAAGTTTTGCCCGATTTGGAGCAATTAAAAAAACTATTTTTAGAGCAAGGAATAATAACAGAAGAACAATTAGATCAAATGAGCGATGAAGAGTTTATTAATTTATTTATGAGATATATAGAATCTCAATAATATATGAATTCACGCTTCCAAAAATTTATCATTAGTTTTTTAACAATCCTTGTTGTTTTTCTAATTGCTGTCCCTTTACTTTTTTCTCACCCTCAGCCAGTAAAAGGATTGGGAGCGGTTGATATTCTTTTCCCCCTTAAATGGACATGGGAGAGGCTTGTTAGGATATATGATTTTATAAGTAAGCAGGGAGGAGCAGTTGCTTATAGAAATGTGATTAATGTTTATATGTCTGAGTTGGCTAAACAAACCTCTCAATGGGCAGCTACTGGTTTTAAAGGGCAAAAACCAGCTTTTATAACCAACCCAACAGAATTTAAAGAAAAACTTAGAGATGATTTAGTTGGAGAATTTATTGACGAGATTGCTCAAGGATCTTTTCTCAACCAAAGCCTTTGTGATGCCATTGATCCAACTATAAAATTAAGAATTATTCTTTCTCTGGGGCCGCCTCCTGAAATGCCGCCAGCAAGAGAAGAGCTTTGTTCATTTTCTCAAATTAAAGCAAGACTTCAGGAGGTTTCAAGAAAAAAGTTGTTTGATATAGATTTTGACTTGCGTGAAGGTACTTCTTATAATGTGCGGGCTCAACTAAAATCAATGATTGATTTGGACAAAACACTGAATACTGGAGCAAAAATAGTATTTGAGAACTGGTATGCAGTGTTAGACTGGAGGCAAAAAAAGTTAGAAAAAATTTATACAACTACTTATGATTCTTTAGTAGAAGAGGTGAGATCAGATGTGAATAGACAGATGAATCAAGAAAAGGTGAATAAGTTGATTGATGAATTGGAGCAGATAGAAGAAGAGTATCAGCAAAGACTTAAAGGCATTGAAGAAATAAAAAACCTTCAATTAGCTGCGTCTTGCAAGGGTAAAAATAAAAAAGATTTTTGTGCTAGTGAAGGGTGTAGATTTTTTTGCCCATTAGAAGAAAATGAAAAAGAAGTAAATGAAGACAAATGTCAAGAAAGATATAATTCTTGTTTGAAATCAGCAAGGGTTGCTGATGTTTATGTTTCTCAAATTAATACCTGGGAGTCCCGTTTAGCAAACCATGCCTCAGAATTAAAGAAAATGCTTGCTGAGGGGATTATTTCCCCTACATGGTATAATAAATCAGCAATTAATAGTTTAGATGCATTGGTTAAGGCATTTTCTCCAAGCGGAACAGATATAGGTATAGCTGCTAGCTTATTGGCTAAAAAGTCTGGAGATTGGATTGAGAATAAAGTTAAAGAATCAGCAGCATATCAAGAATCTGTAGGTTGGATTAGGGGCCTTGAAGAAAAAGTTTCAGGTTATATAAAGACGCCTCCGCAATTAGTTAAAAAAAGAATGGAGGAGCCTATTGAAAATCCAGTGAAGCAGAATGCTTTGCAATATACTGGATCTTTAGCTGCTGATGCAATTAATATTGTAGCTTCTACTT
>JAGGUQ010000027.1 GCA_021158435.1 bacterium | reverse complement strand
CACCCTTCGGAAAAGGGTAAGAAACCACTCTAAAGTCTCGCAGAGCGGGACAAAGAGAAAAATGAAAGGAGGTAAGTGCTATGAGAAGCACAAGCAAACAACAAGACGGTCTCTGGACGATTCGGTTCGGAGAACTCGGGGCAACCCTCAAGGCCCTCCAAGACCAGGGTGTGACAGTGAAACATCTGGCTCGGCTTCGGGTTGAACCCGAATATGCCAAGCGTGTTGCGGAGTTTATGCTCCAAGGCGGCTTAGTTGGGTTAACTCACCAGAGGGCCCGTGCCATTCTTGGGAAGAACTTCTTTGGAGTTGAGGAGTGGTCATCTCTCTATGGAGTGAACTTCTCCAACAAACAACTCCGTGAAGTAGCGGAATTCCCGTGGTCAGAGGATGTTCTCAATGCTCCCTGCCCTTTTCACTTGGGCAAGAGCATTAAAGAAACGCACTTTGCGTTTCTGGGGCTTGACGCTTTCAAGGGCAAGCCATTGACCATCCTCAAGTGGCAAGAGCTTCACCCCGATTCAGGTCAGCCGAAATTCTCCTCCTACGCTCCAGACAGCTGGTATGCAAAGGAGAAGTTTGGCAACGAGCCGACCTGCGGTTTCAGGTGGTATCTGATGCCACTGGAAATCGTTCCCGAGTCCACTAGCAAGACCTACGCAGAGCAGACAGCGATGCTCCCAGCTGACTACGAAGTGCCTTTGGCAATAGAGGAAGTCACCAAAGTCATCCTCTATTACCGTAAGAACGGTATCTACCTTAACCCAACAACGTATAGCAGATGTCGGGATGTGGCTTCGGACGGTGACCCTGTCGATGTCGGTTACTTCGACTCGGAGGGTCTCGATGTCGGCAGCGGCTGGGGTGACGAGCGCCACTACCGCATTGGTCTTGCTGCCTCTCGGAAGTTCTGAATCCTTGAGGTCTTGAGAGCTTGTCCCTCTTGACAACTTGAGCCTTCGGCGAGATTTTTTCGCAGAAGGCTTTTTTCTTTTATTAGAATTATATGTAGCTTCTAACTTCTGCTTCATCGCCCCAAACAACTTCATATTGGAAGGAATCCCGGGAATCCCGGAGGCAGTCTCCGGAGGCAGTCTCCGGAATTGACGGAATTGAAACAAAACTCTGCCGGGTGGATTCGAACCACCATCTCTGCGTTAACAGCGCAGCATTCTACCATTGAACTACAGCAGAATGATTCCTTTATAAAAAAAATGCCGAGGGGCAGAATCGAACTGCCGACACAAGGATTTTCAGTCCTTTGCTCTACCACTGAGCTACCTCGGCTTAAGTTTAATAGAAGTTTAGTAAAACAAAAAAATCAGTCAAGGGATAAGTGTTAAAAAACCCTGCTAAAGCAGGGTTTAATCATTATTTTGTTTTAATAAATCAGTTAAATTTTTTTCTAGCCTTTCAGCATAAGATTCTGTTTTCAATAATCTTTCATAAGTATCCTTTCTTACCTGTATTCTAGATATCTGATACCCAATGCCACTAAAGCTTGTTCCAGAATGATTTTCTTGGAAAATTCTCTTAATTTCCTGGACTAAATCTATAACTGTACTCTCAGGACCTACGGCTACTACTACCAATCTCGGGCCTTTAAGCAAATTGTAAACTAACCTTAAACTTACTAACGCCTGTTCAACTTCATAAGAAGGTGGCAGAAGACTTTCTCCAGTAGCCCAATCTTTAATCATTAGGGGCATTTTTTCAGCTTTTTTCTTGCCTTTTTGTTCTAAAATTGCTTTTATTGCTTCGTATCTTTCTTTTATTCTTTTAAGCTCCAAACTTGACCATTTAGCTGCCATTTTCACAACTGCTACCTTCATTTTTTCCCTCCTTTCTTTTTCAGAAATTATATAAAAAATCTCCTAAAAGTCAAGGGTTGGAAGAAATAAAAAATGGACGGCATAGGACTCGAACCTATAACCCCCGCGATGTAAACGCGATGCTCTACCATTGAGCTAGCCGTCCTTTTTTGCTAAAAATCCGCTCACAATTAAATCTATTGCTTGAGCTTCTGTTAAGCCTCTTGTTCTTAAATATGCTAACTGTTCTTCAGAAATCCTACCAATAGAAGCTTCATGAGTTATTTCTGCTTGTGGATGGCAGCAATCTAATTCTGGCACAAAATCTATTGAAGAACTATTACCAATTAACAATCCTTGGCAATCTAAATGTCCTTTAGATGGTGCTTGGGCACAAATTTTGCTCAATACTTTTACCTGGCTTTTTTCTTTACTAACTAACCTTGTTCTAATTATACCCTGAGAATCTTTCCCTTTCAAGACCAAATTATCTTCAAGGTTAATTAAAGAATTGTTTCCATTAATTACAAAATCAAACATTGCTGAACTTTCTTTCTCAGCTTGAACAAATGTTTTTGCTTTTATCTCTCCTGGAGGGGAAAAGTTTTTAAGATTGTAAGTGAGCTGAGCTCCTTTTCTCAAAAAAATTTGATAATCAATATCAACAAAATCATTCTTACCCCAATGATGTAAATGATTATATTTTAAACTTGAACCCTGTTTAAGAATAAAAACTCCTCTAGCAAGGTGTTTACCGGATAGATTCTTCTTAGATGTATTACAAAATGCGTTTACATTTAAATTAAGCCCTTTTTCAATTACAAATAAATTAACTAAATCCTGTTTGGCCCCCTTAGAAGCAATTGTAATGCAGGTTTCCACAGGCCAATTTATCTGCTTCTTTGCCCAAATAAAATAACCTTCCTTGGGTTTATTCTTAAACCATTGCCTTGCCCACTTTATCTTTTCCCAAGCAACAGGGCTAGGCAAAACTATTATCTGCTTTGCTTTTAAAATGCTTTGTACTTTATGGTTAATCTGCCAATAACATACATTTTTTACATTCTTCGTATCCATATTTTTTAATTGTTTTCAAAATTTTAGAAAAATTCCTATTTTGACAAATGATTTTTCCTTTAAACATAACACTAACCATATCCGGTTTTAAATAATTCATAATCTGTCCCCAGTGAGTTATAAAAAGCAATGATATTTTTTGCTTTTCTCTTATTTTTCTTATTAAGTCGCAAACAAGTTTTAACTTTCTAATATCTAAACCAGAGTCTATTTCATCAAAAATTATTAACTTAGGATTTAAAGCTAACACCTGCAATAACTCTGATATTTTCTTTTCTCCACCAGAAAAATTAACATTTACTTCTCGTTTCATCAGATATTCCCATTCTTTATAAAAAGGGAAATTTTTAGTTTGCGAAATTTGCTCTAATAAATAAGAAAGACTTATTCCCTTTATTGGGGGCGGATTTTGCCAAGACAAAGCTATCCCCATTTTTACTCTTTGTTCTGGGGAAAAATTCGTGATATTCTTTCCTCTAAACTGAATCTTTCCCTGAACTATCTTGTATTTTGGATTCCCAGATATTGTCTGGGCTAAAGTGCTCTTTCCTGAAGCATTAGGCCCTAAAAGGGCATGAATCTCTCCTTTTTTTATACACAAGTTAATTCCTTTCAATATCTGATTAGCATTGACTTCAACTTTCAAATTTTCAACTTTTAAAAACATTCTTTTTTTATTAGGGTCTATTTTCTATAAAATAAAAGATGTTTTAATCATCTCAAAAATTAAGAAAAAGTCAACTTAATAAAAAAGAAAAAATCCTTGACACAATTATTCTGTTTGTTATACTTTTAAATAAAGAACAAAAGGAGGGAACATGGAAGAAAGCGTACTTCAAGAAATCAGGCAAATCAAAAAAGCTTTTGAACGAGAATTTGAGAAGACTATCAGAGAGCTGTCTGCATTAATGGTGCGAAAGATTGTCAACAATAACGATGAAAAAGAAAGCAGTGACATCTCCTTACTTGAAGACAGGCTGGCTAAATATCTAGAAAAACTGGAAAAACGCTATCTCTTATTTCTGAGAAGTCCAGAAAACTACCTGAAATGCGAAGCTTGCGGGGAAAAAATACCCATAGAAAGACTAATTAACGTTCCAGTGACTCGGCAATGTTGCAAATGTAAAAACCACAAAAAGAAAAAATCTTAAAGAGCGGGATTCCCGCTCTTTTTTCTGAAAAAACAACTAACGCCAATTGACTTTTAAACTATTATATGCTTAACTTAAAATAACAATTAAAAAGGAAAGCATAAATATGATTGAAGTCTATCGAAAAATTATAAAACAGCCATATCTTAAACGTCTCCGAAATATCGAAAAAGGGACGTGGGTTAATGTTGTTAATCCTTCAGAAAAGGAAATTAAAAACATTATCTATAACACAAATATTGAAAGACAATTCATTTATGATGCACTTGACCCTTACGAAGTTCCAAGAATTGAAAAAGAAAATGATATTACTTACATTATTGTCAGGGTCCCTCAAAAAATAAAAAAAGAACTTGTTGCTCTACCTTTTCTAATTGTTCTTACTCCTGAGCATATAATTACTATAAGCCGCGAGAAATTAGAAATACTTTCAGATTTTCTCTCAGAAAATATTGAATTTTATACCTCCCAAAAAGCAAAAATGCTCATCCAACTCTTTTTAAAAATCAGCCAGTCTTATGAAAAATATGTAAAAAATATTGCCCGCAGCGTCCAAGGGAAAAAAATAAATTTAAAAAAATTAGATGACAAAGACATACTCAATTTAGTTGAATGGGAAGAAATTCTAAATAATTTTATTTCTTCCCTTGTTTCAAACATATCAGTTTCCGAAAAAATTCTTCAAGGGAAATTTATCCCTCTTTACAAAGAGGACGAAGAATTAATTGAAGACTTAGTAATAACATCTCGACAAACTTTGGAATTGTCCAAAACTACAATTAAAAACATTTCAAATGCTCGAGAAGCTTATACAACTATTCTTAGTAACAGTTTAAATAAAATTATAAAATTTCTTACTTCTATTACCATTATCATAACCATCCCAACCATTATTGCCAGCATTTATGGAATGAACATACACCTTCCTTTAGAAAATAACCCCTATGCCTTTACTTATGTCAACACACTTACTCTCATCTTAATGGTGATTCTTATTTGGATCTTTTATAAAAAAAAGTGGCTATAAATTAAAGCAGGTTCAAATTTTTAAGCCAACAGTTCATCCGGAGGCAGACTCCGGACTTTCTAAACTCCGGACTTAAACAATAAGGCAATCTCCGGAGGCAGTCTCCGGAGGTAGACTCCGGAGGTAGACTCCGGAATAGAAACTCCGGAATAGACTCCGGAATAGAGAAATAGATAGACAAATACATCCGTAACTTTTAAAATAATTACTATGCGTTTAATAAAACCAAAAAAACTAAAAAAAGGAGATGCCATTGGTTTAATAAGCCCTTCTGCACCACTTGCTGGTTTGGTCCTTCATAGGACTAAAAAAGCTGTTAAAATGTTAGAAGAGCTTGGATTTAAGGTTAAGGTTGGGAAGAATGCTTTAAAAATAACTGGATATACTGCTGGATCACCTAAAGAAAGGGCAGAAGATATTAACTCATTTTTTAGAGATAAAGAGGTAAGGGCAATTATTTGTTTTATAGGAGGGAATCACTCGAGCCAAATTTTGAAATATTTAGATTTTCGATTGATTAAAAGGAATCCAAAAATTTTTGTTGGCTATTCTGATGCTACTGTTTTACACTTTGCATTTTATACGCAATGCAGTTTGGTTACATTTTATGGCCCAGCAGCTCTTACCCAATTTGCAGAAAATCCAAAAATTTTTTCTTATACCAAAGAATATTTTAAAAAAGCATTGGAGGAAACAAAACCTATTGGTAAAATTAAGCCCTCTTCATATTGGACAGATGAGATTCTTGATTGGTTCAAAAAAGAAGATTTAAAAAGACCAAGAAAAATGAAGAAGAATAAAGGTTGGCAATGGTTGAGAAAGGGTAAAGCAGAAGGTCCAATACTAGGAGGTTGCATTACATCAATGATGCATCTAAGAGGAACAAAATATTGGCCAGATTTTTCCAATTCTATCTTTTTTTGGGAAATACCTGAAAGTAACAATGATTTTACTAAAGGCGAAAGAGTAGAAAATATAGATTCTTATTTAACAGACATTGAGTTATCAGGAATTTTTAAAAAAATTAAAGGAATGATTGTAGGAAGATTTTTTGGATACTCTAAACAAGAAGAAAAAGAAATTATAAAAATAATTAAAGTAAGGACTGCTGAATATAAATTCCCTATTCTTATTGGTGTTGATATAGGTCACACAGATCCAATGATTACTGTTCCTCTAGGCGTTAAAGTCAAAATTGATTCTTCAAAAAATCTTTTCAAAATTGTAGAAACAGGAGTGATTTAAATAAACAGCAAAATATGAATAAAAACAAAAAGCCATTTACTGGATTGCATATTTTAGGAGAAATTACCACCAATCCCGGAGGCAGTCTCCGGAGGTAACATTCCCGGAGGTAGACTCCGGGAAAACCTAATTAAAAATAAATTTCAAGAAATCTTTTAAAAAGAAAAGGAGTTTTAAAAAACAAACTCCTTTTCTTTTTTAGCCTTTCTAATTCTACTTATTAGACCGAAATCTATTATAAGATGAATTGTTCCTAGGCTTTAATGGTCTTGCTTCAGCAACTGTTATTTTTCTTCCATTAACCTCTTTACCGTTTAAGTTCTCAATAGCTTTTTTAGCTTCTTCATCAGTAGACATTTCAACAAAACCAAATCCTTTAGAACGATGGGAAATTTTATCAGTAATAATGACTGCTGATTCAACTGTTCCTGACTGAGAAAAAATGTCTTTCAATTCTGATTCAGTAGTGCTGTAGGGTAGACCACCAACGTACAATTTTTTCGCCATAACTTTACACGAATAAATTTTCAACCTAAACAAGCCGACCATTTTCTCTTCCAGTTCCTTAACGCAAATTTATTCGTGTAAAGAAACAAAGGAAGAGCACAACTTGTCTAGTTTTAATAATAAATCTTAATTTTACTTGTTTTTTTGATATCTTAATTTTTCCCTTTCAGATAAAACTTGTTTAGCTATTTTATCCCTTTTCTCTTTATCGTCTGTCAAAAAATATTCCTTAATTTTACTTTCTTCTTGTTCTGATAAAACTTTAGTTGGATCGCCCAAAAAGGCTAACACTCTTAATGCTCCCTTACCAAATGTTTTTTCTACATCTCTTAAATGCATCATCTCACCAGTGAAAAAACCCTTTTTAAACCTTTGCCATACTTGTTCTGGTTTTTCCTTGTTATTTTTAGCAATCTTTTCTAAAACTATCTCTAAAATCTCAAGAGGAAGGTTGTAAAAAATATCTTTGTTTTCTTTAGTTAATCTATCTACCTCTATATCAAATTCCTTTAAAATGTCCTCTTTATGCTTTTTAAAAATGTCTAAAACTATCTTGTCAACTATTGCTTCATTTAGCCCTGTAAAATGGATGTGAAATAATTCTGAGGGATTTATATTTTTATATCCACTTCTATAAGGCTTGACGATATAAATATTAACTCCCTCCTTCTGGTTTTGGATGTAAAATTTCTTAAAAGCAGACAAGTGAATGGATTCATGAAGCATAGCCTTGAAAAGAGTCTCCTTTTCCGGATAAACATCCTTGTTTATAAAAACAGCATTGCCTGGAGTTAAACAAAAAGCGTCAAATTCTGTATCAGGAAAAATCTGGTAAAAATCTTCAGCAGACAGAAAGTGAAAATTTTCCTGCTTTATTTTAAACCTTCCCTTTATTCCTAATTCTTGAAATTCTTGACCAAGATAATCATCTATTTTTTGAATGAACCTTTTTTCTTCAGCGGTCTTTTCTAATTCTCGCTCTATTGGAATAGCCCCTTCTTCTCTTTTTTCTTTAAAGAAACCTTCTATATCTTTTTCTTCAAAACCCTTTCCAACTAATCTAAAATTTTTCTCAAACATTTAATTTAAATTATTTATCAAGTGGACCCAGTGGGATTCGAACCCACGACCTCCCGCATGCCATGCGGACGCTCTAACCAGCTGAGCTATGGGCCCTAATTCTTAAAAAGAAGGGTAACTTTGGTGCCCAGGGCGGGACTCGAACCCGCACGCCCAAAAGGGCACGGCCCCTCAAACCGCTGCGTTTACCAATTACGCCACCTGGGCTTTAAGCCTTTATTTCCTTTAATTTCTTTTTGTAATCCCTT
>JAGGUQ010000010.1 GCA_021158435.1 bacterium | reverse complement strand
ATTAGACGACCCCGCAACAAAAATTAGACACTAAGCTATTTGATATTTTTTAAAAAAAATATAAAATAAAATCTATTTTATTTTATCAGAATAAATTATGATTTTCAAGGCAAACCTCCACCTACACACATCCGAAGATCCTAAAGATAGTGGAATAAAATATAATATTTACCAAGCTATAGACCAAGCTAAAAAATTTAATTTCAACATTCTTGCTTTAACTTGCCACGAAAAATTTGTTTTTCAAGAAAAAATGGGTGTTTATGCTAAGAAAAAAGGAATGCTTCTCATACCAGGTATTGAAAAAAAGATTAACAGAAAAGAAGTAGTTATCCTAAATTGTCAAAAAGATATAGAAAACATCCAAACCTTTAGTCAACTAAGGGAATATAAAAGAAAAAATCCTGATGTTTTTGTTCTTGCCCCTCACCCTTATTTTCCTTCAACCAAGACACTGGGTAAAAGTTTAGAAAAAAACATTGATATATTTGATGCTATAGAATTTTCTTGGTTTTGGCATCCAAAACTTAATTTTAATAAAAAAGCTAAAGAAATTGCTAAAAGGTATAATAAACCCTATCTGGCAACTTCAGACACTCATATTTTAAAGTACCTTGATATAAGTTATGCTTTAATTGAAGCAGACAGATTGGAGGCTAAAGAAATTTTTAAAGCTATAAGAGAGAAAAAAATAAAGAACAAATCTCAGTCCTTATCTTTATTGGAGATGATAAAAATTTTATTTATTTATGAATTCAAACTGAAGTAGCTAAAGTTCTTTAATTTGTGCACCTTCTTGTTTTAATTTTTTAATTTTTAACTTCCTCCCCTTATTATATCCACCAGGACTACCATCTGATTTAATAACCCGGTGACAAGGTATAGCCGGATTATTGTTTTTCTTTAAACAGGAGCCAACAGCTCGCCAAGCTTTTGGCGAACCTGCTTTCTCAGCTACTTGTTTGTAAGACATAGTTTTACCAGGTGGTATTTTCTTAACAATCCTTAACACTTTATCTTCAAATTCAGACATATCAAACCAATTACATTTTTTTAATTACATCAATCCCCAATAAATTCAAACCATCCTTAATTACTTTAGCAACTGCTTTCACTAAAAAGACCCTTTGCTTTTCTAGTGAAGAATTAATAACTTTTTCTGAATGGTAAAATTCATTAAAACTTTGAGCTATTTTTATAAGGAAATTAGCTAAATGAGCAGGGTTGTATTCTTTAACAGACTTTTTTATTATTTCTGGCCAGAAAAAGAGATTTCTAAAAATATTTAAATCCTTTTCTGTATCCAGCTTGGAAAAATCAATATTCCCAATATCTTTTATCTGTAAGTTATATTTACTTTTTTCTAGAATACTATTAGCTCGAGCATAAGTGTAAAGAAGATATGGACCCCCTAATTCTTCGATAGATAAAGATTTTTTAGGATCAAAAAGAATATTCCGTGGAGGGGTAAAATAAAGTAAATAAAACTTAATTGCTGCTAAAGCTATTTTCTCTGCTCTTTGGTTTATTTTTTCTATTGGAGTATCAGGCCAGCGGGATTGAACTTCTTTTTGCGCCATATCTTCCATTTGTTGAATTAAGTCATCAGCGTCAACTACTTTTCCTTCACGAGATTTCATCTTTCCTTCTGGTAAATTTACTAATCCATAGGAAAGGTGATAAAAATTTTTAACATTTTTTAATCCTAATTTTTTTAATGTTTTAAAAAGGCATTGAAAATAGTAATCCTGTTCTGAAGCAACAACATAAATTAATTTATCCAGTTGAAACTCCTTTACTCTTTTATACGCTAAACCAATATCTTGAGTGATATATACGCTTGTTCCATCTGGTCTAAGCAAAACCTTTTTACCTAAATTCTCAAGATCAATTTCTATAGCTCCATCTGTCCTTTTTTGAACTATTTTCTTTCTTAAAGCTCTTTTGATTATTTTTTTGCCTGATTCATAAACTTCACTTTCAAATTCTATTTTATCAAAACTAACCCCTAATTTTTTATAAGTCTGGGAAAATCCTTTTAAAGCCCAATTATTTATTTTCTGCCAAAGAAGTAGGGTCCCTGGATGCTTTTTTTCCCATTTTTTTAGTAATTCTTGGGGGTATTTTTTAATTTCAGGCAGTTCTTTAGCTTTAGTTTCAAAAAGTACATAATAATAGCCAACAAAATGGTCAGATTTCACTTTTTCTGTTTCTGGAGTTTTCCCTTTCCCCCACTTTTCCCAACCAATCATTGCTTTTATAATAGGTATTCCCCTATCATTAATTAGGTTAATTCTAATAACTCTTGCTCCAACTTTAGCAAAAAGATTGCTTATAGCATTTCCAAGGACAGTGTTTCTTAAATGGCCTAGATGTAAAGGTTTATTGGTATTAGGAGAAGAAAATTCTATTAAAATGTTTCTATTCTTATACTCTTTAAGAAATAAATCTTTTTCTAAAAAGATTGTTTTTAGGATTAAGGGAAGACAAACTTGTTTTTTAAAGAAAAAGTTTAAATAAGGTCCATAGTTTTTTACTTTTTCAATGAAAGCACTAGGTTTTATTTTCAAGGCTAATGTTTCGGCTATTTTTTCAGGGGGCTTTTGAAGCTCTTTAGATAAAGAAAAGCATCCAAAACCTAAATCCCCCATTTTTGGATCTGGGGGAATTTCTAATTCCGGCAAAGATTTTATTTCAGGAAAAACTTTTTTTAAAGAAGAAAGAATTTCTTTTTCAAACTTTCCCATAGATAAAATGTTTATTTTTGACATTTAGGACAAAAATAGGTGCTTCGGCCATTCATTTTTATTCTTTTTATTTTTGCTCCGCAGTTAAAACAAGGTTTATTTTCTCTGCCATAAACTTTTAATAATGGCTCAAAATCACCCCTTTTCCCATAAATATCTAAATATGTATCAACAGAAGAGCCTCTTTTTTTAAGAGCTAGCACAACTACTTTCTTAAGAGCTTGATAAAGTCGTTTTACATCTTCTTTACTTAATGATTTAACAGTTCTTTGGGGATTAATTCCCGCCCGGAAACAGGCTTCTTGACTATAAACATTCCCTATGCCAGCTAGAATGCTCTGATCCATAAGCAAGGGCTTTATTTTAGCTTTTGGTTTTTGGCGAATGACTTTCTCAAATCGCTCTAAAGTAAAGTCTTTATCTAAAACTTCAGGCCCAAAATTATGGGCCTTTATAATATCTTGAGCTAAGTTAGTTGGGACTAATTTTAAGTAACCAAACTTCCTAACATCTTGATACAAAAGCTTTGTCTTATCTTGAAAAATAAAAATAAGATGGGCCTTATCCTTAATTTTCTGATTGTTTTTAAAATAAATAAATCTGCCAGTTAATTTTAAGTGAACTATTAAAGAGTAATCATTATCAAAATCGAAAATTAAAAGCTTTGCCCTTCTTCGGATATCTTTAATCTTTACCCCAGTTAACAAAGCTTGGAATTTTTCTGGAGGAAGATTAATTATTTGGGAGTCATTAATAGTTAACTCTTTTATTTTTTTACCAACAATTTCTTTAAGTAATTGTTGGCGAATCGTTTCTACTTCAGGTAATTCAGGCATAAATTCTTTCTTTATTTTCTATAACAATACCATAATTTCGAAAAAAGTCAATTTTAAAAGGACAACGTTTTTTATTTTAAGAACCTTATTGCTTTCTGAGCAATTAAAAGCTCTTCATTTGATTTAATGCTTAAAACTGGTATTTTTTTGAGAAATTCTATATTTTGACAGATTTTTCTCCTAGTATAAGGGTCGCCAGATCCAATAGCCCCAGTAAAAATAATAGCATCAATATGTTTTAAAAGTACATAATAAGCACCTATATATTTCTGTATTTGATAAATATAAGCATTAAAAATACAAGTAGCTTTTTTATCTTTAGATTTTACCTTTTTCAAGACTTCTTGAAAATCATCTGTTTTTAAATACCCAAAAAATCCACTTTCAAAATTAACAATTTTTTCCAATTCTTTTGCTTTGTATCCGCTTTTAAGAAGGTAAAAAATTATCCCTGGATCCAAACTCCCAGCCCTTCTCATCATAAGAGGGCCTTCTAAAGGAGTAAAACCCATACTAATATCAATTGCTTTCCCTTTTTTTATAGCGCAAATACTTGTCCCACCGCCTAAATGAGCAGTGATCAAGTTTATCTTTTTTGGATTTTTGGAAAGTTTTTTGCAAGCTTGATTCAAAGCGTATTCATGGGAAAGGCCATGAAATCCAAATCTTTGAATTTTAAACTTCTTAAGAAATAATGGGGGCAAGCCATAAATTTTCGCTTCTTCAGGTAAATTAGCAAAAAAGCCTGTATCAAAAACAGCAACTTGAAAAGCTTTTGGGAAATACTTATAAGCTTGTTTAAGAATAGCAATGTTAAAAGGATTGTGTAGTGGAGCAAGATGATTATATTTAGCTAATTCTTTAATAGTTTTATTGTTTTTTATTAAAATTGGCTGAGTAAATTTTTCTCCGCCATGAACAACCCGGTGGCCAATTAAAATAATATCTTTTTTAAAGCAGAAAATTTCCTTAAAAGCCTTTTTTATTCCCTTTTTATATAAAGAAAGATTATCTGCTGGCAAATTTGTTACTGCCCCTTGTTTGATTAAACGTAAATTAGTAGAGAAAATTTTATACTTTATAGAAGTACTTCCCCCATTAAAAACAACCATTACTTTCATAGGACAAATATTTGTGAAATTATTCCTAAACAAAAGATAAATATAATGAAGTAAAATAGTGGTTGGCTAATTTTTATTTTAAACTCAGGAATCCTATCTCCCTGACTTCGAGCTTTTTGCCAGGTTAAAAGCAAAATAACCCCCTGGACTCCTGATAACAATCCCCCTCCTATGCTAATTACCGTAATAAAATTCCTCAAACCTAAAACAATCAAAAGTAAAGGAATAAGAATTACTAAAGTCCAGGACGGAAATTTAGGCATATTATAATCTTTTTTGTAAACCTGCATTAATATATATCCTAAAGATAAGAAAGAAGTGCTCATAGTGCAGATGCCTAAAATAATACCTAATTTCCAAGAGAAATCTGAAATTAAACTACCTAAGTTATCAATTGCCTGCATAGGTGTGTTGCGACCACTAATACCTAAAATAGTAAAAGTAAAAATAGTATAAACTAAGGCCACAATAAGATTGCCGGTAAGAATAGACTTTTTTAGATTCCGAACATTCTTTGAAAGAATTCGTTTCATTGTAGGGACAGCCGTTGCTCCCCCAAAAGCAAAAAGAACTGCTCCAAAAGGAGCGAAGAAATTTGAGTAGTTTAAGTAACCTAAATTAGAAAGTTTAATAAAGTGAAAGCCATCAAAGAAAATTATGATTATAGAAATAAGTATCCCACCAGCCATGGCAAGTTCCAGTCGACTAATTGCTTTAATTTCCAAATAAAGGATAACCCCCAACCCAAATAAAGTTATTAATTTCCAGAAAAGCCCATTTTGATCTATTGGACCGATGACACCTTCCAGAAAATTGCCAATACCTATACTATATCCTATTAAAGCTGCATAAATTCCTAAAATTAAAGATAAACTAATAATAACTTTCCCCTTTCTGCCTAAATAATGATTAACATATCCGGGCATTTCCATATCTTTAGATGTCCGAAGAACCACTTCAGCATAAGCACAAGTAGTCAAAATTAAAATAAAGCAAATTAAAAAAAGCCAGAATAAACCTATGCCAAATCCTGACTGAGCAAAAACATAAGGCAAAGCAAAAATCCCCGCCCCAATAATAGTTCCAATAAAAACACTTGTTGCTAATAAAAAGTTTAATCTTTCTCTTTTCATTTATTTCTTACCTTTTAACATTTTTGTTTGTTCAATCTTTAAAGTCAGACTTTTATATTCATTATTTGCTTGCTCTAAAGCATTTCTTGCATTATTAAAATGAGTATTAACTAAACGCAAATAATCAGCAAATTTTTGGCTGTCTTTCCTTATACCTTCCAACAATTTTAGTATTTCTTTTGCCTGTTCCTGTATTTTTGCCCCCTGCATTGAAGCCATTATTATTTTCAGAAAGTAATAAAAACTGTTTGGAGAAGTAAAATAAACATTTTGTTCACGGGCATATTCAATAATATCCCCCCCGCTCTGGATTATTTCATAATAAATTGCTTCTGATGGTATATACATTATTGCAAAATCTACTGTTCCTTCTTCAGGAAGAATATATTTTTTTGAAATTTTTGAAATGTGTTTTTTCACATCATTAATAAATACTTTAAAATGTTTGCTTTTTTCTTCTTCAGTTTGTGCTTTTACCCATTTCTGAAAATTTTCTAAAGGGAATTTAGCATCTATCGGAATAATTCCTTCTTTAGTTTTTAAAATAGCATCTACTCTTTCTCCGCTTTTAAAAGTGTATTGAAGAGAATATAGATCTTTGGCAAAGTATTGTTCTAATAAATTTCGGAGCACTTCTTCGCCAATATTTCCTCTAAATTTTGGAACACTTAAAAGTTCCGAAAACGACTTAATGCCTCTTCCTATTTCTGCCAAATTGCCCAAACTTTCATAAAGCCTGCTTACCTGAAGGCTGAGATTTTGTTCTACATTCTGAATATTCTGGTTAAGAAAGTTTAAATTTTCCTCTAAAGAAGAGGAATGAATTTTATCCAACCTCTTTTTGAGGTAAATAAAAATAGCCCCAATTCCTAGAATGAATATTGCTGAAATTATAATCAGATCCTGATTCATATATTTTATAATATCATAAAATTTAATAGTTTTCAAATTTTTCTTTCTGTTTAATAGCTTGGGCTGCTTTTTTGGTTTGTCCTTGAGATTGATAAATTAAAGCAATTCTTTGCCAGATAAAAGGCGTCCGAGGAGCAATTTTTAAAGCTTTGGAATAAATATCTAAAGCTTTTTCTACATTACCTTTTTGAAAATAAGCTCTGGCCAATCTATCATTAGCAAAAACGATTTCCTCAATTACAATATCAGGGTAAAGACTTTTAGTGTAATCAGGTAGTAAAGATATAGCTTTTTCAGCTTTTTGGATTGCTTGATCATAATTTTTCAAAACCAACTCTAATTCAGCCCACAAAGACCAGACCAGGGAACATTGAGGTACATAGCTTGTTAGTTCTTGATAAAGATTCTCAGCATATTGTTTGTCATTATCATTGCCAGTTAATCTTATTCTTTCCATTAACAAAAGAGGAAGATTTATTTTAGCTTCTATAGGACGTAGAGTTTTAGGTATGCTCTGAATTTGTTCTATGCCTTGAGAAACAAAGAATATCCTTTTATTTGTTTGGGGTTCTAACTGGCTTGCTTGGAACATGGTTTCTCCAAACATTTGTTTGAAATAAGGATCTTTTCTGCCGTATTTTACTGATTTAAGAGCAAAATCATAAGTTTTGTCTAATTGAAATTCAATTAAAGATGTTTTTGATTTTAAAAGATAATGACTAGCTAAATATTGGTAGCTATTAATCAACCAGACAACAAAAATCCCTAAAATCAAAAATAAAGCAATAATAAACAGATAAACAAAAGGAGGGTTAAGGGGTTTTCTTTCTTTAAAATAATGAGTGTTTTTAGTTTTTTGAGTAACAACCAGGTGGGATATCAATCCACAACTAAGCCAGAAATACAGTAAAGGTGAATGAGTATGAAAAGAGAACAAAATAGAAATTAAATAGCCAAAAATGCCGCTTAAAATAAAAATAACTTCTTTTTTATATTTACCAGTGTTTACAATAAATTTTATCCCCCAGTAAAAGATAGAAATCACAAAAGCCCACCAGCAAAGCAACCCTATAATTCCACTAGTTAAAAGTACATCAAGAATGTTGTTATGAGCTCTGTCTAAAAAAAGGTTGGGTTTATCCAATAAAGCAAGCTCTTTTGTGTAATATGGGGTTAAGTAATATCTTTGACTATCTAAACCATAACCTATTAATGGTCGTTTTTTTATTACTTCTAAGCTTGCTAACCAATAGTGGAGACGATAACCTGCCGCAGATTTTATATCACTTAAACTAATCAACCTATTTTTAAAAGTAAAATTTAAACTTGATGTACTTAGAACGAACAAAACAACAAGCAAAACAATAATAAATATTAAGGGAATAATTTTTTTCTTTAGTTTGAATAAACCAAAACAAAAAAGGCAAAAAAATAAACTAGAAAAAAAGCCAATTAACCCTCCCCTACTTTGAGTTAGAATAAGAATAACTAAACTACTAAAAATAAGAATAAATAATAAATAGCGGACCAAGAATTTGTGAGAATGAACAAGACAAATAATTAAAAAAGGAATCGTTAAAATTAACCAAGAAGCCAGAAAATTGGGCTGGCCTAAAGTAGAAAAAACCCTATAATCTAACACTTTTAGTACTGGCAATTCTAAATTCCAGGAAAAAGGATCGTAACGGAAAAACTGAATAAACCCATATAAATTAACCAAAAACAAGGTAAAAACAACTACTAAAAAAATTCTTTTTAGTTGCGCTTTATTTTTATCAAGCAAAACAAAGATACAATAAAAGACAAAAAAGTGAACCCAGGTTAACAAACCCATTTTTCTTTGCCATTCACCCCAGAAACTCATCCATTTAACTGGAGAAAAAATAGTTGCAATTAGTAAAGATAAAATAAAAATGAAAGCAGGAAGAATAAATTTTAAAGATTTTTTTATTTTTTCTTTTGGCAAACCAAAAATAATAACCTGTGAAAGAAAAAGAAAAAACAAAATTTCAACTAAACTTTGGAAAACAATATTTTTAGCCATTTGCCAATGATTATAAATGGACAGGCTAAAAGTAAGTGGAACAAGAAATATAATCAATAAATAAATCGATTCCTCTGACACTTGAAAAAACTTTGCTAGTTTTTCTTTAGTTAGAGTCATTTAGAGAAATATTAAAATTAAATAGATTAATAAACTTGGTAATAAAATATAAAAAGTGTTTAAAGGATTAAACCAAAAAACAACAAACCCAGGCTTTATATCTTCAAGTATTAGGAGTAAAAGGAAAAAGCATAAAGAAAACAAAAATATATCCTTGAAAAGAATAGTTAAGGCTCGCTTTAAACCTGGAATACTCTTTTTATTTTTTTTATGAAAAAAATTACTAAACATTTAATTTACTCTAAAATTACCTGAATTTCCTTAATTTTAATATATTCACCTTGTTGATACAAATTAGGGCAAGATATTATAAACTCTAATCCTTTAAACCTATCTTTTTTATTTATAAAATCTTGACTAATAAAAAAATCAGCAGATCCTGTTTTCCAGCCATTTTTTTCATCTTCATCCTTTAAAGATTCTAATTTAAACCGCCAATCTAAAGGAAATAGCTTTTTATGCATTAACCCTAAGCTAACCGGCAAATTGCTTTGATAGGTTAAAATTACTTTTGCTTTTTTAGAATCTTTAATTAAAGGAACAAAAAAATAAATAGGCTCCATCCAAACTTCAGCTAAATAAGAATCGCCCTCATTTAAAATCGTCCACCTTGAAGAAGGGTACAATCCTAAAATATGCTTTTTTTGGATAAAATGAGAAGTAAAGTTTGTTGTTTCAATAACCTGTTTATCTTCTCCAGATGGCTGCCAAACAACCGCTTTACTACTTGGGCTAAAGTTCTGGCAAATAAGCCAGATTAAAAACCCAATAATGATTAAACAAAAGAATAATCTATAAAAGCGATAAAACATATCTAAAGATTAATTGAATTAGGTTGATAGTACCAAATATAAACATCGCCAATAATTGTCGGCTGCCCAGCAATTTTATTAAGAGATTCTATTACTTTTTGCTTTCTCCCTTGAGTTATCCACCTATCTTCAGTCATAAAAAAGCAAGAATTCGCCTGAGTAATTTTAAGGGCTTTTTTAAAATCATTAATATGAGGACTTCTATTTAAATTTTCAAAAAGAGAAACCCTTTCTGGCTGAGCATATTCTTGATAAACAGGGAATCCCCCAGCTATAATGTATTCACCACTTACCCCTTCCAAAGCTAGAAGCGGCCAAGTATTACCAATAACACAATAGTTTTTCTCTTTGTCTTGGCTGTTTTCTTTGAAATACGACCAGACATATTTAGCTGCCCTTAACTCATCACCAGTAACAGCATCAAATTTAGGACCAGAAATATAAACTGTTGTAGCAAAAAAACTTAGAACAATAACAAGAGGGATAAAAAGCTCTTTTTTATAAGAAAAAAGTGAATATATTCCCAAGCTTAACGGGAAAAAGAATAAAAACGAATGGAAAAGAACTAACCTTTTAGAAAATAACCTGCTTCCTTCAAGGAAATTGGAACTAATAAATTGAGCTATAGCTATTGATAAAATAAGGCCAAAAATCAACCCAAAATGCTTTGGAGACAATTTATATAAATGTAAAAATCCCAAAAAAACAAGAAACCAAAATAATAAAATAAAAAAAGGTTGCAAATAAAGAGAAAACTCTCCAAAAATAGAGTTGGTTAAATTTTCTTCTATGCCGCTATAAAGCCAATTATCTTGCTCAAGTCCGTTCAAGCGTGGAAAGATAGCTTTAAAGCCTAAAAATCCTAAACTAAAATTAGTTAGTGAATTTTCTATATCTACCCCTTCTTTTAAAGCAGAATAACCTCTAAATGTATCTAAACAAGGAAAGACAATTCCTAAACCAATAAACAAAAGAATCAACAAAAGTGTTAGACTAAGTCCAAGCTTTCTTTTTTGTCGATAAATAATAACAAGAACAGTAATAGATAAATAAAGAATAAAATAAAGGATATAGTTAAGATATAAGACTAAAGCAAAAAGAATAAAAAAAGCTAGAAACTCTTTAGAAGAAATTTTTTGATTTAAATAATTTAAAAGGAAAATTAAACTCAAACAAAAAGGGAATAAACCATAGGACAAAGGAATGCTAATAGAGCCATATAAAAGGAATGGGAAAAACAAGAAAGGAACAACAAAGATAAAATAATAACCGTAAGTATTTATCTTTTCCTGAAAAATCTTTCCGGCTAATTCATAAAGCAAAAAAGGGAAAAACAAACTATATAGCATCATCCCCAAAAAAATATCCACCCAAAAAGGGTCTATTGATAAAAGCCAAGACAAACTAATTACCCCAGCCCAAAAATTAGAATAAGAAGTTTTATTCCCAACTAAGAAAACCTCAGGGATTTTCATCCCCCCTATTTTCAAAAAACTAGCTTTACTTAAAGGAAAAAGAACTGGTAAATAAGTATTCCCTTGCATTAACCACTTTTCAACTCCTAGGTGTCTCCACTTATCTCCTCCAAAGCCGGCTTGGTAAGGGAAAAATAAGTAGCTGTGACAAAGTAGAGAAAAAAGCACTACTATTAAAATAAAAAACTTCAAATTAGGCTTAAACTTTATAACATAAAGGACTAAGAAAAATAAAGCTAAATATAAGTATATATAAACGGAAGATATAAATTGCCAAGGAGAACGAATAACTGATGAAGTTCTGGAAAAAGCAAGCGTTAATAAACAAGAAAAATATAAAACTATAAAACAAATCTTCCACCAAACAGGAATAGAAGAATCTTCTTTTTTCTTGAAAATTTTAAAGACAATAGAAAAAATTCTTTTTTTCTCTTTTTCCTCTCCCTTTAAAAATGAATTAATTAAAGAAAGCAAAATAGAAACTACACCTAGAATAACAAATAAATAAATTGGCTCTATCTTATAGAAAACAATAAATGCAGAAAGAAAAAAGTTCATCAGGAAAAAAAGATAAACCAAGCCAAGAATAAAACTAAATTCTATTTTGAAAAATTTTCTTAGAATTTTTCCTAAATAAAAACCATTAAGCCAAAAATAAAGAATAAATAAAACAAAATTTAAAATTTTTACTTCAAAAAAATGAAAATTTAAAAACCAAAAAAGGGCAATAAATGCCCCAAGTATAGTTCCAGAAAAATATTTATTTGTTTTTATTATCTGAAAAAACTCCTTTTTCATAAATAGATAATAATTTTTTTGTTATTTTAGACCAAGTAAAATTTTTTAAGGCTATTTTAGAAGATTCCTCCCCCATTTTTTCTCTTACTTGGGAGTTAGATAACAATATTTTTATTTTTTTAACTAAATCCTCAACATTTGCTGGCTTAACTACAAATCCATTTCCTTTAACTAAAGTTCTTACTCCTGGTAAATCTGAAACAATAATTGGGCATCCGCAAGCCATTGCTTCTAAGGAAACAATACCAAAAGCTTCTGACTGATTAATAGAAGGTAAAACAAAAATATCTGCTCTTTGGTAGTAAGAAGGTAAATTCCTATTTTCAACTTTTGATAAAAAAGATATTTTCTTTTCTATTTTTAATTGCTTGGCCAAATTTTTATAATAGTCTATTAAATCTCCCTGCCCTATGATAATCAACTTTGTATTAGGAAATAATAAATTAATTTTAGCAAATGCCCTAATTAAAATGTCTACTCCTTTAAAATAGTGAGCTTTGTCTAATCCTCCAACAAAAAGAATCTCTAAATTTTTCTTATTTTCTAATTTTTTCTTTAAAGGAAAAAATTTATTTTCATCTATGCCTAAAGGAATTACTTCAAATTTGCTTTTTCTCTTTTGATAGTATTTAGATATTTTAGAGTGAATAAGATAGTCTAGAGAACTAGTTATTATTTTATCAGCTGATAGGAGTAAAGGAAGAGTAAATTTATTATAAAAACTAAAGATATGTTTTATTATTCCTTGTCCAACTAAATCCATATGATACTGAACAACAAAATAGGGTTTTATTAAGCCTATTTTTTTTAAAAATAAAAGTTGTTCAGCAAAACCAATAAAGGGGAAATGAAGATGAATAACGTCAAATTGATTCCACTGTTTAATCTGAACAGGAAGGCATAAACAAGCATTGCCGTAGGCAAATAAATAAGGTAAAGCCTTAACCTTAAAATTTTCTTTAGTTCTATTAATCTGGCCCTGCTCTTTTCTATTATAATGGGTAAAAACAACAACCTCATTGCCTAGTTTGGACAAATATTTTGCCTGATAATAACAAACATTGCCTATTCCTCCTTTATATGGTGGGAACCGACAAACAAAGTGAGCAATTTTCATAAAAGCTGTTCAAAATTACCAAAAAGCAAAAAAATATATAATTTTATAACCTAAACCAAAAATAGGATTAACTATATATTTAATTAAAGGACTGCTAACCTCTGGGAAATTAAAAACAGGCGTAAGATATGCTAAAAATTCCTTATCAGTTATTTGACGGGTTTGCTGGATCATTCTTCTTTTTTTAAGCATTTTTTTGAAAAGACGCAAAAAATCAAAATATGTCCTTATTTTTAGATCAAGCCATCCTCCAAGCAAGCTAAAAAAAATAATCCCTATTTCCATAAAAACAAAAAACGGGAACATTAAAATTAAAGTAGGAAGCTTATAAAACTTAAAAAGAATAAATAAACGATTACGCTCAGACCAATACCAACGAAAATGGTCAATTTTTTCTTTATATAAATGATAAACTTGAATTTCTGGAATAAAAATAATCTTTTCCTTTAAAAATCGCCCCCTTAAAGAAAGATCTGAGTCTTCATGATACATCACAATATCTTCATCAAACAGGCCAATTTTCTTTAGTTTTTTTGAGTTAAACAGCAAAGAACATCCTGGAGCATAGGAATATTTCCCTATTTTTAACTGAGATAAAGGTAATTTATAAGAGCCAGAATAGCCAAATCCAAGAAAGTGCATTAAAGTTCCTGCATTCATAATTTTATTTTCTCCTGGCGGCCAGAAAAGAATTAAAGGAAAAATAATAAAAAAATCTTTATATATTTCTGCATAATAAAGAAATTTCTCAATGGTATTCTCCTTACAAATTATATCCTGGTTCAAGAGAAGGATATATTTATATCCTTGTTCTATTGCCTTTTTAATTCCTATATTTGATGCTTTAGCATAGCCCAATTTTCCTTTAAAAAAAATCAGTTCAACTTCAGAAAAATTTTCTTTTACAAAGACATAAGTTCCGTCAGTTGAACCATTATCAACCAAAATTATTTTATTAGGTTGGACGCTCCCCTTTTTTAATGATAAAAGCAAGTTTTCTATATATTCCTTTCCATTATAACAAGGGATAACAACTGCCAACCTCTTGCTGTTCTTTTCCATATCGCTTTTTTATTCAATAACTCTATAAACTTCCTCAACAGTAGTAATGCCTTTAACTGCTTTAATCAAACCATCCTGGACCATAGTTACCATTCCTTGTTTGTCTGCTGCTTGTTTTATATCATACTCAGAAACATCTCCTTTGCTTATTAGCTTTTCAATTTCCGAATCTACTTTTAAAACCTCATAAATACCTATTCTTCCACGATAACCTAAACCTTGACAATTACTACACCCTTCCCCTTTATAAAAGGTTAAATTGTCTAAAGATATACCTTGCTTTTCAGCTACTGGTGATAAGTCTTTTTTTACTCTTTGAAGCAGTTCTTCATCTAATTTAGCCTCTTTTTTACACTCAGGGCAAATTCTTCTTACTAATCTCTGAGCAATAATTACATTTAAAGCTGGAGCTAAAAGATATGGCTCAACTCCTAAAGAAAGAAAACGAGGAATAGCCCCAGCTGCATCATTGGTGTGTAAAGTTGAAATTACTAAGTGTCCAGTTAAAGCTGCTTGAACAGCAATTTTTGCTGTTTCTGAATCCCTTATCTCGCCTACCATAATTACATCAGGATCCTGCCTTAAAAGAGATCTCAAACCTTTAGCAAATGTATAATCTTTACTTTTATCAATTTGGCTTTGATTTATTCCTGGCAATTGGTACTCAATAGGATCTTCTAATGTTAAAATTTTTACCTCTGGCCGGTTAATTTTATTAAGAATTGCATACAAAGTAGTTGTTTTACCACTTCCAGTCGGCCCAGTGGTTATAATCATTCCATTTGGCCTTTGTATTTCTTTAGACAAAATTTCAAAAGCCTCACCAAAAAATCCTAAATCTTCAAATTTCAAACCAACAGCTGAAGAGCGTAAAAGCCTCATAACTACACTTTCTCCAAAAGCTGTTGGCAAACAAGAAATTCTAATATCCAGCTTATCAGAAGGCAGCTTAATGCTAAACCTTCCATCTTGAGGAACGTCACTAACATTCAATTTTAATGAGGATAAAAGTTTTAACCTCGAAATAATTTGTTTCCAAAATTTCTTATCAATACTAGCCACATCTACTAATACCCCATCAATTCTGAAGCGAACTTTTATATCTTTTTCTTCTGCTTCAATATGAATATCAGATGCTCTAGATTTAATTGCTGAAGCTAAAATTAAGGAAATGAAATCTGAAGTACTTGCTTTTTGAACTTCTTCATTTAAATCGCGAAATGTCTTAATTTTTTTCTCAAATTTTTCTAAATCCTGGCTGGTAATTTCAACTTTTTTAGAAGGTTGATAAAGATGGGGTAATGTTTTATATAAATCTAAAGCATATTTCAAACTATTCTCTGAAATTAAAAAAACCTGAACTTTTTTTCCTGTATCTTGTTCTATTTGTTTAAGTAACTCATCTAATTCAGGGTTATTAACTAAACTGGTCCCAATTTTTATTTCTGTTTCACTTTGATAAAAACAAACTGCCTTAATTGCTCTTGCTTTATCTTCTTTAATTAATCTTAATGCCTCAGGGGTAATGGGAAAACCCTTAAGCCGAATATAAGGCATTCCTGAACTTTGGGCTAGCTTTTTAGTATTCTCTTCTATTTTCTCTAAACTTAAGTTCTTTAACTTCTCTCTAAGTTTTTCTTCTACTTCTTCTGGGGTTAAAGGGTTGTTGCTTAAAACCATAATTTTATTTATAAGCAGTTAAAATTTCATTTGCTTGCCTTTGAAGGCTCTTAATTGTTTGATAAGATATCCCAGTATATTTTAACTTAAAATCATAAGAAAATAAATCCTCTAAACAAATAATTTTTTCTCTAAAAAGCTTAAAACGAAGATTATAATTTAAATTAGGGATTATAGTTATTGGCCAAAGTTTAGTTTTATGAATATAAAAATTTAAACTTTTTCTTGGATAATTCCACCCTAAAAGTTCAATCTGCTGACAACACGCAAATTGTTTTGCCTGCTCTGAAAACTTGGTATTAGTAACCAATAAAGGTTTTTTAAAATTAAAAAAATTTTTCTTAAATTGAGCTCCCTTTTTTAAATCTAAAAATCTTCCCCAAGTATATAATACATCTTTAGATCCAGAATAAATACCCCTTTTATTATGATATTTACATTCTACAGGATAATAATCCCCTTTTTTATTAAGGATAATATCAACTTCATGAGAAATACAAAAACCTAAAATAGGTTCAGGATTTGTTGCTTGCCAGCCACAGGCTCTAAACAATCGAGTAATGTAATCCTCAAATACAAAGCCTGATGGACCTAACCTCATTAGAGCTGATTTTAAAGAATAAATAGCAGCAGCGCTGGACTTATATTCCTTGAGATAATTCTGAATTTTTTTAAGAATTTTCCTTGTTGAAATGCCATTATAAACCTGTTGGCTAACTTTTTTTGCTATTGAATCAGCAACTTTCTTATTTACACCTGCTTTATAACAAGTCTTTTTTATCCTATTCAAATCAAAAGATTCCCATTTGCCATTTGCCTTCCTTACTTTTATTTTAGTCCCCATAAAAACTATCAATTAATCATTATAAATTCTTTGTCGAATTAAATCTATTTCTTGTTTTATTCTCCCGTCATTTTCTACTTCTTTTTTGACTTTTTCCCAACCATGCATTGCTGTAGAATGGTCTCTGTTCCCCAATTTTTTACCTATTGCCGGAAAAGACATTTCTAAATCCTCTCTTAGTAAATACATAATAACTTGACGAGGAACTACTAATTCTCTTTTTCGAGAAATACCTTGTATTTCTTCTGGTTTTATATTATAAAAGTCAGCAACTTCTTTTAGTACCTTTTCCCAAGGAACAAACTTTCTTGGGGTCTGGGCAACCATACTTTTAATAATTTTTTCTGCCACATTTCTATCAATTGGTTCGTTATACAATTCATGCCAGGCAAAAATTTTATTCAAAGCGCCTTCTAATTCTCGAACATTACTTTGAATATGAGAAGCCAAATAATTAATCACCTCTTCATCCAGTTTATATCCTCTTTCTTTTGCTTTTGCTTTTAAGATTGCCTGACGTGTCTCCAAATCTGGTGGAGCAATATCACAAATTAAACCCCACTCAAAACGAGAAACTATTCTTTTTTCTAAAGCTGCTAAAGATTTTGGTGGCCTATCTGAAGTAATAACTATCTGTTTTTTTTCTTGATGCAAGCTATCAAAAGTATGAAAGAATTCCTCTTCTGTTCTTTCTTTTCCAGCCATAAACTGAACATCATCTACCAATAATAAATCTAAATTCCTGTATTTTTCCTTAAAATGATTACTTTTACCATTACGAATGCTTTCAACAAATTCATTGGTAAAAACTTCAGCATTAACATAAAGAATTTTTGCTTTTTTATTCTTAGAAAGAAAAGCATGACCAATTGCTTGAAGTAAATGAGTTTTGCCAAGTCCTACTCCTCCATAAATAAACAAAGGATTATATTTTCTTCCTGGCTGAGAAACAACTGCTTTGCTTGCTGCATAAGCCAATTCATTTCCTTTACCAACAACAAAAGTGTCAAAAGTATATCGAGAATTAAGGCCATATTTATTAAATTCTTCTTCTTTGTTGCTCTTTTTTTCAACCATCTTTTCTAAACGAGAAATATCTTCCATTTGCTTAGCTGCCTGAAAATTGCTTTCAATAGTATAAACAATCCTTTCTATCTTGTTGTCTGTAATGTTTGCCAGAGCCCTTAAAATGTCTTTATGGTACTTCTGACTAAGCCAATTTTGAGTAAAAATATTAGGGACAGCTATAACTGCTGTCCTTCCATCATCTTCAATTCGTGAAATAAAAGTATTGGAAAACCAAGTTTTAAAATTTGCTGGAGAAATTAGGAGCTCTAGCTCGCCAAGAACGCTTTGCCAGAGTTCATATTTATCTAAATTTTCCTTTTTATCCTGTTTGGCCATACTTTGAATTGCTCTGAGTATAAATAAAATATTATTTTAGTATAAGCAAAAAAAAATAAAAGCCAATTTAAAAAGAAGATAACTTGTGAATAAACTGTGGAAAATTTAGATAAATTATTTATTCAATGTTTTAAATTCTTTATAATAAAAATAGCAAGCTAAAAACCCTAAAAAACTCACCAACCAAGAATTTAAAAGCAAACTAAGGATTGAAGGAATAAGAAAATGGTAAAAAGCTTTTTTTGTTCCTAAAGAAAATAAAGCTAAAGCATACCAACAAGATAAAGCTAAAGACAAACAACCAATAAAAATAACTGAAGTTGCCACCCATTGAGGTTCAATTAACCCTTTATTTAAAAATTCCTTAAATTGAGCGTCTGTCAAAATAAAATTGACTACATACTGATGAAAAACCAAAAAAGACATTCCTTGAATAAAACAAAGAGCTAAAGCAATGCTAGCAAAAATAATTGGTAGGTTATACTGTTTCATAGAATTAATTTTTTACCAATATATTCAGCCATTTCAATGTAACGGCAAGAATAACCCCACTCATTATCATACCAAGCAACAACTTTAGCTAAATTATCCTGTACAGAAGTCAAGGATAAGTCAACAATAGATGAATACCTGTTTTGCTTAAAATCTGAAGAAACTAAAGGCTCTTCGGTTGTATCCAAAACACCTTTTAACTGAGTAGAGCTTGCCTTTTTGAATTGATCATTAATTGCATCTCGTGAAATTGGCTTCTTAAACACACCAGCAAAATCAATTAAAGAAACAATTGGCACAGGAACCCTAATTGCTATGCCAGTTAATCTATTTTTAAGATGAGGAAGCACTTCAATAACTGAAGTTGCTGCTCCAGTTGTTGTTGGAATTATATTTAAGTTAGCCGCCCGAGCTCTTCTTAAATCTTTATGAGGCAAATCTAATATTTTTTGGTCATTAGTATAAGCATGAATTGTAGTGAAAACTCCTTTATCTAAAACAAAATTATCGTCTAAAACTTTTACTACTGGAGCCAAGCAATTGCTTGTACAAGAAGAATTTGAAATAACTAAATCTTTTTTAATATCTATTTTGTCTTCATTTACCCCTAAAATATAAGTGGGGATATCCGGACTTTTTGGTGGCGCTGAAATAATCACTCTTTTTGCTCCAGCTTTAAGATGCAATTTTGCTGAATCATCCCTAAAAACGCCGGTTGATTCTAAAACAATATCAACATCTAATTCCTTCCAGGGTAATTTCCCAGGATCTTTTTCCGAACAAACCAATATTTTTTCACCTCTAATTTCTAAATAACTCCCTTTTATCTTAATTTCTTCACCCCATTTACCATAAATAGAATCATATTTTAGAAGATGAACTATTGTTGGCAAATCACCCAAATCATTAACAGCAACAATCTGGAGAAAGGGATTATCTAAAGCAATTTTAAAACTTGCTCGACCTATTCTTCCCAAACCATTAATAGCGATTTTAATTTTTTTCTCCATGCCTTATTGTTTAGAAATAACTTCAACCAAGGCTTGGGCAAACTTCTTTGCTGCTTCCGGGCCATTTGCTGTCACAATTTTCCCAGAAACAACTACTGGCTCATCTAAATAAATTGCTCCTGTTTCTTTTAAGAGTTCTACAGGAGATTTATCTAAGGGACTAGACCAAACTGTTGCCTGAACATCTTTTAAAACACCAGCTTTTGCCAAAATTGTTGGGGCAATACAAATAGCCCCTAAAACTTTATCTTTTTCTTTAGCTTTTCTAATTAAAGAATGAACTGTATCATCTTCAATGTAAGAGCTTGCTCCTGGCCCTCCAATAAAAACAAGAGCATCAAATTCATCTACCCTCAAATTTTCTAACTTAATATCTGGTTCTACTTCTAAGCCAAATTTACCCTTTGCTGGGAATAAAGTGTTCTTTGAAACAACATAAACCTCTGCTTCAGCCTGTTCTAATCCTTTTTTTGTCTCAGAAAATTCTTGGTCCTGAAAGCCCTCCTGAGCAATAACTAAAGCGACCTTTTTGCCTTGTAAAATTCCCTTTAACCCTTCCATAGGCTTTTTATTAATAAATTTAACTGCGATTAAAATAATTAAGATGAGAAGTAATAGTATTAAAATACAATAAAAAAGCTTTTTTCTTGTCATAAACTAATTTTCATCTTTATTTTGATTCCCTTTTTTATTTTGTTCAAAAAGTAAACAACATTTTAATCTGCCACAAACACCAGTTAATCTTTCCATTCCTCGATGAGCTAAATTTTGTTCAACAGCTGCTTTAATGCTAACCTTATCAAAATCTCTTAAAAAACAACGACAACATAAAGGATAGCCACAAGGACCAATATCTCCTTCTAATTCAAAAACCTGCCTTACTCCAACCTGATACAAACGTATAGATTTATGAAAGTGCGAGGAAAGAGCCTTAACCAACTCTCTAAAATCTATTCTTTCTGGGGCAGTAAAAAAAATAGTTACCCTTCCTCCATCAAAAGAAAAATGAGCATCTATTATCTTCATTGGTAAATTAAGCTCTTTAACATATCGGGCGCTTTCCTTAATTGCCTGCTTTATCTTTTTTTTCTGATTAAGGTACTCATCTTTTCTTATATCTTCCTTTGTTGCTTTTCTTAGAATTACTGCTTCCTGCTTTGATCCAGTTTCGCAAGAAAAACTTTCTTCACCATTTATACTGACAACTTCAGCCAAATCAATCCCTAAACTAGTTTTTAAAAGTACTTTGTCCCCTACCTTCAAAGTAGAAGCTGTCTTTTCTCCACCATCTTTCAGGTTATGTGAAGGCACAAAACAAATCTTGTCCCAGTCAGTTATCTTTAATCCATAAAGCATAATAAGTTTACGTTAGGCGCCTAAAGTCAGTCTAACAAACTTGCCTACTTTAATATTTTCTTTTAAAACACCTATTTTTTGCTTAATCAAATCTTCAACTGTTATTTTATCATCTTTAATATAAGGTTGGGATAACAAACAGTTTTGCTTATAGAATTGTTCTAATTTACCCTGTAAAATTTTTTCCTTAATTTCTGGTGGTTTGTTAGCATCAATCTCTTGAAGAAAGAAAGCTTTTTGTTCTTGTTTTACTTCTTCTGGAACGTCATCTTTAGAAAGCCACAAAGGGTTAGTAGCAGCTACTTGAAGAGCAATTTCGTGGGCTAATTCTTCAAACTCCGGCAAACGAGCAACAAAATCTGTCTCGCAAAGCAGTTCAACTAATACCCCTATTTTTTTATTACTATGGATATAAGCACTAATCACTCCTTGGCTGACTTCTCTTCCTTGTTTTGCTTGGGCAATATCTTTACTTTTTGAAGACAAAATTTTTATTGCTTTTTCTATATCCCCTTGAGCTTTTAAAAGGGCATTTTTACAATCAGCTATACCTAAGCCAGTTAATTCCCTCAGTTTTTTAATATCTTTTACATTTACATCCATAATCTCAAATTTTTATTAATAAATTTATTTTATTTATTTCGACTCTTTATCTTTATTCTTTTTGTTTTCTTTTCCATCCTCTTTATCTTCTTCTTTCTTCTCCTCGTTTTTTTCTTCTGACTTTTCTTTAACAGAACTTATTGCTTGTTTAACTAAATCCAATAAAAACTGAACTGATTTTAAGGCATCATCATTAGCTGGAATGGGATATTTAACAAAAGTAGGATTAGCATTTGTGTCAACTAAAGCAACAACTGGTATGCCTAATTTTCGCGCTTCCTTTAAAGCAGTTTTTTCCTCAACTAAATCAACAATAAATAAAGCGTCAGGCAATCTATCTAAGTTACTTAATCCGCCAACAAGTTTTTCTAATTTTTCTAATTTTCTAGATAAATTTAGTTGTTCTTTTTTTGTATAAATGCTCCAAACGTTTTTCTCTTTTTCTTCTTTCATCTTTTTTAACTCTTCAATTGACTTAGAAATCACTGAAAAATTTGTTAAAGTTCCTCCTATCCACTTCTCATTAACATAGGGCATATCTACAGCTTCTGCTGTTTCTCTAATTAATTTTTTAGCTACTGGTTTAGTGCCAACAAAAAGAATAATTCCCTTATCCTGAGCAACCTTTTTTAAGAAGTCTAGTGCCTGCTTTAACTTTTCTCTTGTTTTTTCTAAGTCAATAATATGCAAAGTAGCTTGAATGCCGCTAATATAAGGAAGCATTTGAGGACAAATTTTCCCTGTTTTATGTCCTATATGGACAGCATTTTTTGCTAATTCTTCAACACTAGGAATTTTCATATTCATTTCTTAGCTTTAAGTAAAGATGCCCCAATTAAACTAGCTCTTTCTCCCAAGCTTGTCGGGACTATCTTTGTTTTTTTGTATAAACTCGACCTAAGTTTAAGATTAACATATTTTTTCAAAACTGGCAATATATATCTTTTGTTAGACAAAAACAACCCTCCACCAAGAACAATAAGATCTGGGTGCAAAAGATAAATAAGATTAAAAATACTAACGCCTAATCCAGAAATAAAACGGAAAACAATTTCAATTGCTTTTTTATTCCCTTGTTGAGCTAAGTCAAATATTCCTTCTGCTTTTGCTTTTGGATTAGATTTTAATAACTTAATATAATACTTATCTAATACCCTACCTGAAGACAATGTTTCAAGGCAGCCATAATTGCCACAGTTGCACTTTTCTCCGTTAAAAACAATTTGAGTGTGTCCTATTTCACCTGCCAAACCTAAGCCTTTATACAATCTCCTATTAATAATAATTCCTGCTCCTATACCTGTACCAATCGTTAGAAAGACAAAATTGTTACAATTTTTACCTTTGCCAAATTGACTCTCAGCTAAAGCTGCAGCATTAGCGTCATTTTCTAAGTAAATATTTACGTCTTTTTCCCAGGGAAAAATTTCTTTTAAATAAATATTTTTTAAATAAGGAATGTTTGGTGAAGAAATCACTTTATTGTTTTTCTCATCTATCCATCCGGCTAAACTAACCCCCAAATACTTTTTCACTTTTAACTCTTTTTGTATATTTGCCGGCTTAAGCAATTCTGATATTTCTTTTTTAAACCTTTTTAAAGTCTTTGGAGTTTTAACTTGTTTGAAATATTTTAGTTGCTTTTGGCAAGAAATAACTCCTAAACGGATGTTTGTCCCTCCTATATCAAAAACTACACTCATAATACTTTGTTAATTAGATTTTTTTATATCTGCCCCTTTTAAATAAACTGGCAAAATCATCTGCTTGGTTTTTAATTTATTTACTTGATTAATAGCTTTATTAACCAATTTTTTTTCTTGTTCCTCATCTAATTCCTCTTTCAAAACAATACCAAAAGCAGGGATGTCTATATACCAACTTAAGATGTTTACAACTATTAAAATTTTACGAACACTAGTAAAATGTCCTGGCCCTTTATTGACAATAATAGCTGATATATTTTCAATTTTTAAATTTGATTTTTTTAAAATTTTATCTAAGCAAAACAAAATCGGCTCTTCTCTGTTTTTCTTTGAGCGAAAATAAACCCTTTGAATAATTTTATTCTCTCTAATCAGCCAAATTTTTTTTCTGGGGAATAAGGTATTAAAGTAAATATATGTCTTTACAGATTTTGTTTGCATAGTATATTCTTATAATATCAATATATCTCCAAATTATAATTATGGCAACCACTCAGATAAAAATTTCCCATTTTTGTTGGAACAACCAACAAAAAGCAACAAACTATCCTTTAATTTACCCTATAAAAGCCCAAGCTAAATTTAAAAAATTTGGGGATATATATATTTTAGCCAACTTCTCTTCTTATCAACCCATTAAAAAAGAACAAAAAGAATTCAGTAAAAAGTTTGTTGAAAAATTAGCTTCCTATATAGAGGATAACTACTATAATCCTCTTTTAGCAAACCAATCTATCCAAAATAATTTTGAAAATCTTATTGGTCAGATCAATGAATGGCTAAAAAGAGAATCTCTACGAGATGAAAATAACTGGGTGGAACGAATTAAACTGAATCTTGTCTTAATTAAAGAACAAGAAATATATTGTTCTTGGTTTGGTAATTTTGTTTTTCTTTCAATTAGTGGAGATAAAGTTGAAATAATTGAGCCAGAGAAAAAACAGGAAAATAAATTTGTTAATCTTATTAGTGGGAAAATTGAAAAAGGTGACATTCTTTTTTTCACTCTTAGCTACCTTTTTGACTATTTTACTGAAAAAAGAATAACCAATCTTTTGAAAAACAATAGTCTAAATGAAGATTCATTGGGAAAGTTAAACTTTAATCTCGTTGGCCTCATTCTAAAGTCAGAAGAACAAGACCAAAAACAAGAAATTAACCAAGAAATTGAGGAGAATAAACAAGAAAAAGAAGAAAAAATACAAAGCAAAACAAGGGCAAAACGAAAAGGATCAGAAAAAACAGAAGAAGAAAGAATAGAGGAAATTTTTCGTCCTCAAACTTATGAATTTGAACAAGGCAAATCACCTTCAATAAAAGCAAATGTGTCATCTCAAAAATCTTCAAAAAATTTAAGGGAGTTCTTTCCTTTAACTAAATGGCAAAAATTCATTATTGTTTCTGTTGTCCTTGTTTTACTTTTACTTGTTCAAAACATCATTATCTCAAGAAAAAATGCTCAATTACAAAAAGAACAAGCTTTAATAGATGATTTCACTGCTGAATTTAGGACAAAAAAGCAACAATTAGATTCAGCCCAAGAAAAAGAAAAAATATCTCTTTTAGAAGACTTAAAAAATATCCTCGAATCTTTCCCAAAAAATAGCAAAACAGCAGAAGAAGTTTTTAATAACTTAAACCAAGAATGGCTTACCTACTTAGAAGAAAATTATCAATACCATTATTTACCTGAACTTTCAGCTATATTTGATTTAAATACCCTTGGCTCACCTTTCAACCCAACAAACTTAATCACAAAAGATGAAAATAGTTTTTATCTAGTTAATAAACAAACCAATACACTTTATCAAATAAATTTGAAACTTAACCAAGGTGAAGCTATTACTTCCTTTAAAAACATCCCTGAAATTAAAAAAATAATTTCTTTAGACAAAGATAATATCCTCCTTGTTGATAAACAAAATGGTATTAGTCGCTTTAATCTTAAGACCAATTCTTTAACCCCTTTGAAAATTGAAAAATCAGAAGAAAATCAGGAGATTTCAAACATTGCCTATTATGGAGGAAGAATTTACATCTTGGATAAAACTCAAAATCAAATTTTTAGATACCCTGAAACAATTGCTGGTTTTGCTAATGGCGCAAAATGGTTAAAAGAAAATCAAGCCTGCAATTTTACAAATGTTGTTAATTTTGCTATTGATGGTTCTATTTATTTAGCTAAGAGCAATGGCTTAATTTCCAAATTTTACCTAGGAGAAGAACAAACATTTAATTTTGAGAATATATTTCCTTTAATCACTGAACTTAATTTCTTTAGTACATCTCCTGAAACAAAATATCTTTATTTAGCAGAAAATAAAACAAACCGAGTCATTATCTATGATAAGGAAGGGAATTTAATTAAACAAATTTCTAGTCCTGTCTTGGATGATATAAAAGATATAAAACAAAAACAAGAAAATATTCTTGTCCTTAATGGAACAAGAATATTTTCTTTTCCTTTAGAGAAAAAATAAAAGAAGTTATTTCAAGCTAACCTTTGCTCCAGCTTGTTCTAACTTCTTTTTAATTTCATCAGCTTCCTCACGAGAAACTCCTTCTTTAACTATCTGAGGAGCATTATCTACTAAGTCCTTTGCCTCTTTTAAGCCAATCTGAACAATTTCTCTCAGTGCTTTTATCACTCCTATTTTATTATCTCCTGCATCAGTCAATTCTATATTAAACACTGTCTGCTCACTTTCGCCTTGCCCTTGTCCTCCTTCCTGTCCTGCGCTAACTCCAGCAGTAGGAGCCATGGCTACAGGAGAAATATCGTACTTTTCTTCCATGACCTTTACTAACTGAGATAATTCCAGAATATTCAACTTTTCTATTTCTTGAATAATTTTTTTAAACTTTTCTGGAATCTCCTTCTCTTGTTTTTCATCTTGTTTTTTTTCTTGTTTTTTTTCTTCGCTCATAATTACTTTTTTGTTAAACTATCTAAAATATAAACCAATTTAACTAAATTAGACTTCAAATCTCCAACAAAACGAGTTAAAGGAGCCTTTAACCCTCCTACAAGCAAAGCAGTTAATTCTTGTTTTGAGGGTAATTTTGCTAGATCAGCTGCATCCTGTTCTCCTAAATATTCGTTCCCCCAAATCCCTCCAAGAACCTTAAAATTCTGCTTTTCTTTAGCAAATTTACTGGCTATTTTCACTGGAACAATTTCATCTTCAAGTCCAAAAACTAAACCTAGGCCCCCTTGTAATTCCTCAACTTTTTGTTTTAAATTATCATTCACAACCTTACACAAAAGAGTTTTTTTTATCACTTGATACTTACAATTGTTCTCCCTTAACTTGCTCCTTAGTTCATTCAATTCATTGGCTGATAAACCATAATGGTCTGTAAATAAAACAATCTTAGCCTTTGTTAAGGTTTCCTCTAATTCTTTTATAATTTTTTCTTTTTGTTTGCGTGTTTTTGGCATAATAATAAATTTTACCTGCTTTCCAAAGAAAGCAGGTATATTTATTTGACTAAAACAAAAAGTTAAAACAAATACATAAATAACCTCGGCAGGTTTTTTAAGGTTAAACCCCCTGCTTTCTTTGGTTTTAATTTATAAGAACTTTACTTTATTTATTCTAAAATACAAAAAATCAATTTTTTTGTCAATACCCTAACTATTATTTCTTGCTTTTTCTCCCAACACTTTTTGCTTTCTCGTCCTTTACTTCTACTTTCACTTTCTTTGTTTTTCCCATTTTTGGCGCTTTTTCAGGAATTACCACCTTTAATACTCCGCCTTTATACTCTGCCTTTGCCTTATCTTTTTTCACTTCTACTGGCAATAAGACAACCCTTTCAAAACTACCTCTTTTTATTTCTTTTCTGTAATAATCCCCTTTTTTTGTTTCTTTTTTCTCTTCCCTTGACCCTTTTACTTTAAGGTAATTATCTTCTATTGAAATATCTATTTTATTTGGATCTACCCCAGGCAAATTAACCTCAACAAAAACTTTCCCGCCCTTTCTGTAAACGTCTGTAGCTAAATCCCAACTAATTTTGGGTAAAGATGGCCAAAAGTCCTCATCAAAAAATCTCTCTATTTCTTTAAAAGGTTCCCATTTTGTAATAGGCAACATAAGCAATTTAAATTTTAAAATATGTCAAAACGACCTTTGGAAATAAATTTAATAAATCTAATTTTTAAGTCAAGGGAGGGATATAATGTTTAAAAAATTTTATCTTGAATTTTCTAAAGCCTTAACTCCACAAAGTCGTTTCCCTGAAAGAAATTCTAACATTGCTCCCCCGCCTGTTGAAATAAAAATATTGGGATTTGCTTTAACTAAATTTTTAACTAAATTATCCCTAACTTGATTAAAACAAACAATTGTCTCCCCTCCTCCAAGAATAACCTTCGATTTAGTTTGCAAAAGTGCTTGAATTATTTTTTTGGTTCCTTTATCAAAAGGCTTTTTCTCAAAATAACCTAAGGGGCCATTCCAAATAATCATCTTTGCTTTTTTAATAGCTTCTACAATAAAATCTACACTTTCTTTGCCGATATCTAAAATTTTAAAATCTCCTTTTAAAGAATTAACATCTTTTACTTTTATATTTCTTACTTTATCTTTTTGCAAAATAACCACATCAAAAGGTATGATAATATTTTTCTGTTTTAATAAACTGGAATCTAAGCTAATTTCTTCCTTAAAAGAAGAGCCAACATTAATTCCTTTGTTAAAAAGAAATGTATTAGCAATACCCCCGCCAATAAAAATGAAGTCAGCTATTCTTTTAAAGCCTCTTAATAGCTCTATTTTTGTAGAAATTTTAGCTCCTCCAGAGATTAAAACAAAGGGGTGTTTTGGTTTTTCTAAAACATTCCTTAAAGTTGTTATTTCTTCTTGCAAACGAATTCCAGCATAACTTGGCAAAAATTTTGGCAAACCAACTATAGAAGAATGCTTCCTGTGGCAAACTGAGAAAGCTTCATTAACATAAATGTCTCCTAATTTAGATAGTTTTTTAGAAAAAGCAAAATTATTTTGCTTTTCTTCAGGCCAAAAACGAATGTTTTCCAAAAGGAAAAAACTCCCTGATTTAGCTTGATGAATTTGAGAAATTGCCCTTTCTGAAAAAGGATTTTCAATAAATTGTAGGCTCTTCAAAATTTTATCCTGACGGGCAAGCCATGAAATTAAATTTTTAAAACTTAATTTCTTCTTTTCCCCTTCTTTTTCGGGTTTTCCTAAATGACTAATTAAAATAACCTTCGCTTTTTTCTGGGCAAGCAACTTTAAAGTAGGCAAACTTGCTTTTAAACGAAAACTATCTAAAGGCAGGCCATTTCTTAAAGTAAAATTAAAATCTACCCTAACTAAAGCTCTTTTATTTTTTAAATTTTTTAATATTTTAACAGATTTCATCATTGGATTTGTGCTTTTAGTTGCCTTGCTAAATCTTCATGCTTCTCCTGTATTTTTGATAAATAAGAACTTAATTTTTCGCTGTTCCCTCCTTGTTTAGCAAGAAAAACACAAAAAACCTGTCCCTGAACGTCATCAGGAGAATTTTTAAACAATTTATCACAGAAATAAAGGGCTTTTCCATAATCTCCTGCTTTTTGATAAATCTGAGCTATATATTTATCATAGCCTGGCTCATAATAATGCTTGCCCCAAACAGCTTTTTCAAAAATTTTTCCAGATTCTTCTTCTTTTCCAGAAAGCAGATAAATAATTCCTAAATTCCACCAAGACATACCAATATCTCCTTGTAAAATTACAGCTTTTCTTGCTAAATCTAATGCTTTATCAAAATCTTTTTTTAAAATGCTAATTCGGCTTAAAGCATAATATATTTCTTGTCTTTGTGGGGAAAGCTCTAATGCCTTTTTTAAACTGCTTTCTGCTAAACTGAGATTTTCTTTATCCAAAGATGCAGCCAATCCGTATAGTTCTCCTAAATAAAGCCAATAACGAGCATCTAAAGGATGTTCTTCAACATTCTTTTTCATTTCTTGAATAGCAAAACTTAAACCAGAATTATAAATATCTTTATTTTCCGGATTTATATTCTTAGAAACAGCTTCGCTTAAAAGGCATCTTATTTCTGGATTAGTAAAAGATGTGCTATTTAATGACTTAGAAAACCAAGCCAATCCCCTTTCTAGATCAATTTTAGATATCTGCGTTGCCTGATAGCCTTGACAAGATTTTATCAAAGGTAAAATGTTAAAATTCCACAAGCAGAAAATTAAAACAATTAAAGAAAAAAGAACAAAAATAGGTAAAGGAAGGTTAATCTGCTTTGTTTCTCTGTTGTCAACAGGGACTTTGCTTACTTGCTCTCTTTTATTTTTATCAGAGACTAAATAAAAAACAGCTAAACTAAAGAAAAAGCCAATTAAAGGAGCTGGTGTATCAAAAACAAAAATATTCTGAATAAAATAAGCAACAACTAAACTAAGCAAGAAATTAATACTTTTTTTATTTTTGTTCTGCCTCCAAATCCAAAAAACACTAAGAAAAATAAGCAAATAAGAGAAAAACCCAATAATCCCACTTAAGCTTAAAATATCTATTAACTGATTGTGAGAATGGTCGAACCAGGTTGCACCTAGGCCCTTTTTTAAATATGAAGGGTTGTAATACTTATTATAAATTAAATTGTAATTCTCCCATCCCCAGCCTAAAACAGGCCTTTCTAAAAAACCATTAATACCCATTTCCCAGGCATTTAATCTATCTTGGGCACTAGCCATTAAATGAGAAATTCTCTGCAAAAAAACAGGACTATGGGCAAAATTCCTACCTTGAATCAAAATAATTCCCGCAGTTAAAACAATAATTGCGCCAATAAAAACCAATCCTAAAATAATTCTTTTTTTTCTGTTTTTTATCTGAAAAACCAATAAACCTAAGCACAAAATCAAACCAATTATTAAAGACAGGATTACTCCCCGTGAAGCAGACAAAAGAATAATCAAAAAACTAAAAAGCGCAAAAAATAAGGCCAAGAATCTCCACTTAGTTTTTTCTTCAACAAAAATAAAACAAGCAAGAAAAAAATTAATTAAGGCATAAGCCCCAACAAAAATCGGATTTCCCAAAGTAGAACATAAGCGAGCCTGATCCTGCTTAATTAAAAACTGAAGGCCTAATTTTTGTCCCAAGCCATAAATCCCAACTAAGAAACAAACTACTAAACTAGCCCAGATTAGAAATTTAATCTGTTTCTGAGTTTTAATTACTGAAATTAAAACCAAGAACCATAACCAAAAATGAATCCAGGTAATCACTCCAGTCATTCTTTCTTGATTGGAAAAAAAAGAGCGATAAACATCTAACCCAAAGATTCCTGAAAGAACAAGAGCAAAAATAAAAATACTTAAACTAAGAACTAAAGGATTTCTTAAATTCGGTCTGAATTCTTTATTATATAATAAAGCTAATCCCAACCAAAGGAAAAAAATTATCTCTACAATAATCCTAAAAAATATGACTTTTGGAAAAACAAAAGGGAAAATTGTCTTTTTTAAGACTAAAAGAGGCAGGAATAAAATTAAAATATTACCAAAGTAAATTATTTTTAATAATAAATTTTGCCAATCCTTCCTCATACAATATAAGCTTTTAATTAAGCGCTGTGTTTTATTTCAATAACATCTCCATCCTGAACTACATAATCCTTACCAACTATTTTTACTAAACCCTTTTCTCTTGCCTCAGAATACCCTCCTGCTTGTAATAAATCTTCAAAACTAATAACCTCTGCCTTAATAAAATACTTCTCAAAATCACTATGAATAATCCCTCCTGCTTGAGGAATTTTCGTTCCTCTTTTAATTGCCCAAGCTCTAGATTCATCTGGACCAGTAGTAAGAAAAGTTATCAAATCTAAAACATTAAAAGCCTTTTTTATTAAAATATCTATGCTGCTTTCACTTTTTAAACACAACTCTTCGCGTTCCTCAGAATTCAAACTGCTTAACTCAAATTCACTTAAAACATCCATAATTAAAAAGTCCTCCTTCATTTTTTTAAACTCCTCAATAACCTCTGGAGAAATTTCCTCTTGTTTACCGTTTAATAAAAAGAATCTTGGCTTAGTTGTCAAAAATTGAAAGCTCTTAACTATTTTTTGTTCTTGTTCGTCAAAATCACTTTGTTTTAAAATTATTCCTTTTTCTAAAGAATCTCTAATCCTTAAAAGAATGTTCAACTCTTTTTTCTCTTCTTTGTTTTCTTTTATCTGAACTGTTTTTTTTAATTTTTCTACTCTTTTTTCTATTGTCTCCAAATCTTTGAGGATTAGTTCTGTTTCAAGAATTTCTTTTTCAGCAATTGGGTCTACTCTTGATTGCACGTTAACTATTCTACCACTCAAAAAAGCCCTTAATACATATAAGATTGCGTCAGTTTCACGAATATGAGAAAGGAATTGATTGCCTAATCCCTGCCCCTGGCTAGCTCCTTTAACCAATCCAGCAATATCATAAAATTCTATTGTTGAATAAACCTTCCTTTTTGAATTTTCTATTTGAGCTATTTTATCAACCCGCTCATCCATAACCTCAACAACCCCAACATTAGGATCAATTGTACAAAAAGGATAATTAGCTATATCCACTTGCTTTTTGGTAATTAGTTGAAACAAAGTTGATTTACCAACATTAGGCAAACCAACAATCCCAATGCGGACAGACATATTAAAAAAAATTAGAAATGTAGTTAAATTTTTATAGTAATATTCTATCACAAAAAAATCAAAATGAAAATAAACAAATTGACCTTAAGAATTGAAATAATATAATAAATATTAACGGGATGTAGCATAGCAGCCTAATGCGCCACGTTCGGGACGTGGAGATCGTGGGTGCAAATCCCACCATCCCGATATTAATTTTGCCAAAGAGTTGCCGGAGTCTGCCTCCGGAGACTGCCTCCGGGATTAAGAAGTCTACCTCTGGGATCAACTAAAATAAACCAGGCTCTAAAACTTACTGCCTGGCTTTTAATCCCTAAAATTTATTATGCCTGGTTTTTAAAAACAAACTAATTAAGACAAACTATTCCCTTGGATGCTTTATTAATTCCAGCTGCATTGCCTTCATCTGTATCCAGATGAACAGCTAATTTATAGTTCGGGCTAATCCTCAAATAAACCTTATAAAAAACCACTGGCCTTAAACTATTTTTTATTTCTAAACTAACAAATTTTTTCCTTTTTAAATTATATCTCCTGGCAAAAGATTCTGGACAATGTAAATGTCTTAAAGGGATAATAACCCCTGATGAAACCCTAATACTTCCTTTAGGGCCCTTAATTACACATTTGCCTGCATTCTTTAAATCACCAGAAAGCCTAAAAGGAGCTTTTATCCCTAAAAAATATGCATCTGTTTGTGAAATTTCTACTTGGGTATAATCCCTAACAGGACCAATAACTCTCACTTCTTCAAAAAAGCCCTTTTCACCGTAAATGGTTACTGTTTCTTTAGATGCAAATTCTCCAGGCTGAGAAAGAAATTTAAATTTCCTTAGCTTGTATCCTTTACCAAAAAGTTTTTCTAAATCTCTCTTTTTCAGATGAACATGGCGAGCTGAAACTTCAACTATTACAGGAAATTTGATTTGTTTAGCCATAAAATTATTTTTTTAATAAGCCATTTTGAGCCCCTATTTTAGATAATACAGCCCCACTATTAACAATCCCCTTTTCTAAAGCTCCATAAATACAAGCCTTTTTAATATATTCTGCAAGAAAACCGCTAATAAAAGCATCCCCTGCTCCTGTACTTTGAACAACTTTTATCTTTTTAGCTGGACAATGATAAAAATTTCTCCCATCAAAAGCTCGAGCTCCTTTACATCCTTGAGTTATCACGACTATATTTGGGCCTAATGAATTAATTATTTTTAAAACCTCCTTAATAGAAAAATTCTTTCTTTTAGTAGTTCTAAAAACTATTTCTCTGGCTTCATCTTCATTAACAACAAAAATTTGAACCTTATCTATAAATTTCAAAAAAATAGGTAAATCACTACTAAATTGAACAAATCCTGGATTCCATAAAATAGGTTTCTTTTGCCTAAGGACAAAGTTAAAAATTTTTTGCCAATTGGAAAAACTTAAAGAAGAAACAACAAACCATTTTGCTTTTATTCCTTTAGAAGGAACTTTTAAATTGTTATTTGCCCCGCGAAAAGAAAAAATAATCTGTTCTCCTGTTTGTTTTGAGCTTAAAATAAAAGAAAATCCTGTTTTTTGAGTTTCATCCTTTTGAACAAAACTTAAGTCAACCTTTTGTTTTTTTAATTGTTTCAAAATATCCTTAGCAAATTCATCATTACCTACTCTACCCACAATTGTTGCTTTTAAGCCTAAGCGAGACAAACCTACAGCAATATTCGCTGCTCCTCCGCCTGGGGTAAAATAACATTCTTTTAGATAAAACTTTGCTCCTGATTCTAAACAAAAAAGTTGTTTGGCTAAAACATCATGAGAATTAACTATTTTTTCTTTGTCTGTAAATAAAATAATATCCTGAACTATTCCGCCAATACAAGCAACATCAAACATAATTTAAAAATTATATTACTTTAAATATCAATATTAGATGCCTGACGAGCATGAACCTGGATAAACTTTTTTCTTGGCTCTACCTCTTTGCCCATTAAAACCTGAAAAGCCTCATCTGCTTGAATAGCATCTTCTACGGTTACTTGTTTTAAAACCCTTGAAGATGAATCCATAGTTGTTTCAAATAATTCCTCTGGATTCATTTCTCCTAAACCTTTGTATCTCTGAATTTCAACCTTTAAAGATGTGCTTTTAGACTGCTCTTGTTGAAGCTCTGCGCTCCCATCTAAAGACTTAATTTTAAATTTCTTGCTCTTTTCTTTTTGTTCTTGTTTTTCTTTTTCTTTACTCCTTAATTGGGATAAAAGCTCTTCCTTCTCTTTTTCTGTATAAACATAATAATCTTTACCTTTAAAAGTAATTTTATAAAGGGGTGGGCAAGCAATATAAATATATCCTTGTTCAACTAATTGTGGGAAAAACCTCCAAAAAAATGCTAAAAGTAATGTTTTTATGTGTGACCCATCAACATCAGCATCAGTCATTATGATTATTTTGTGATAACGCAGTTTGCTTAAATCAAATTTATCTCCAATGCCTGTCCCTATAGCTAAAATCAAAGACTTTAATTCCTCATTAACCAAGATTTTTTCTAACCTTGCTCTTTCAGCATTAAGTATTTTCCCGCGTAAAGGCAAAATTGCCTGAAATTCCGGATTTCTCCCCTGCCTTGCTGACCCACCAGCACTATCACCTTCAACAATAAAAAGTTCGGATAATTGGGGATCCCTTGAAGAACAATCTGTTAATTTCCCTGGCAAAGACAAAGAATCTAAAACCCCCTTTCTTAAAACCATTTCTCGAGCCTTTTTTGCTGCATGTCTTGCCCTTGAAGTTAAAATACACTTATTAATAATTGCCTCTGCTGATTTAGGGAATTCTTCTAAAAAAGATTTAAATGCATCTGAAAAGATGCCCTCAACAATCCCTCTTACTTCTTCATTACCTAACTTGCCTTTTGTCTGCCCTTCAAATTGAGGATTGGGAAGACGAACACTAATAATTGCTGTTAGACCTTCTTTAGTATCATCACCTGATAAATTAGGATCTTTTTCTTTAAGAAATCCCCTTTCTCTAGCATAATTATTTAAACTTCGAGTTAAAGCTGAACGGAATCCAACCAAATGGAACCCCCCATCAGGGGTAAAAATATTGTTGGCAAAACCTAAAACATTTTCTTTATAACTATCTATATATTGAAGGGCTATTTCTACAAAAATTTTATCTTTCTCACCAGAAACATAGAATACATCTGTTAAAGGGACGCTAGTTCTATTAAAATGCTTTATAAAGGACTTGACTCCTCCTTCAAAGTAAAAAGTATAAGATTGCCTTTGCTTATTGTTGCGACAATCAACAACTTGAATTTTTACTCCTGGAGTTAAATAAGCTTGCTGACGGAAATGATTAAGAAGGGTTTTCAAATTAAAAGTTAAGTCTTTAAAAATAGATTTATCTGGCTTGAAAGTAATAATTGTCCCAGTTCCTTGTACTTTTTTAACTTTTTTAAGCTTTGTTTGAGGTTTCCCATATTTATAAACCTGCTCATACAAATAGCCACCTCTTTTTACTTCTGCTTTCAAATACTCTGATAAAGCATTAACAACAGAAACACCTACTCCATGTAAACCTCCTGAAACCCTATAAATATCATGCGAAAACTTTGCTCCAGCATGTAAACGAGTCATTACCAACTCTAACCCGGATAATCCTGTTTTTTTATGAATATCAACTGGAATACCTCTTCCATCATCAGTAACTCTTACTAAATTATCATCAAAAAATTCAATGGTAATATTTTTGGCATAACCAGCAATAGCTTCATCAATAGAGTTGTCAACAACTTCATAAACTAAGTGATGAAAACCACTAGGGCCAGTTGACCCTATATACATTGCTGGCCTTTCTCGAACCGCTGTTAGGCCATCAAGGACCGTTATTGATTCTGCTTTATATTCTTTTCCCATTTTTTATCTTTGTTTATGCAAACGACGACGAATAAAAGCAGGAATATCTAATTCACTGCTATAAAAAGACTCTTTTTCCTCCTCTTTATTTCTTTTATCTTGATTAGCTACTGGTTTTTCTTTGTCTTTAGTTTTACTATCTAAAAATTCTTGTTTCTCATTCTTAGTTAATGAAAAGGATGAGATCCTAGCTGAAGAGAACTGGAAATTATTACTTCCTTCAAATGAAGTGGCAATTAAAACAACTTTAATTTTTGAAGATAAAGAATTATCAACACAAAGTCCAAAAATAACTTTTGCTTCAGGGTTAACCTCCTGGCTTATCTTTTCTATTACTTCTTTAATTTCATCAAAACTAATATCAGGACCATGACTAATCAAATAAAATATCTTTTTGCTATTTGAAAGAGAAAATTCTGGAGGGATGCCTTTCATTAAACTTTTCAAAGCCTTTTCCTTCCTATTATCTCCCTCTCCTATTCCAACACTTAAAATTCCTGGACCTCCTTTTTCCAAAATTGCTCTTAAATCAGCAAAATCTAAATTAATTAATCCAGGTTGAATTAGCGATTCAAATACACCTAAAATACCGTTAGTAAAAACACTATCAGCTAATTCAAATCCTTTAATTAAGGAAACTCCAGCAGGTAAGTTTTTAAATAGTTGATCATTAGAAATAGCTATAACAGTATCAGCTGAATTTACTACCTCTTTTAACCCATTTTCAGCAATTAAACTCCTTTCTTTACCCTCAAAACTAAAAGGTTTAGTTAGCAAAACAACTGTTAAAATACCTAATTGCCTAGCTATTTCAGCAATTACTGGGGTAGCTCCTGTGCCAGTCCCTCCTCCAAAACCAGCAATAAGAAAAAGAATATCCGCCCCTTTTATTACATCTGCCAACAAATCTTTATCTGTTTCAGCTGAAGCTCTCCCTAAAGCAGGATTCATTCCTGCTCCTAATCCTTTTGTTACGCTCTTGCCAATTACTATTTTTTTTATGGAACGAGGTAAAGACTTTAAATCTTGTTTATCAGTATTAACTGCTATGTATTCCAAACCACTCGTCCTTTTTTTCTTAAGACGAGTTAAGATATTTCCTCCAGCGCCACCTACACCAATTACCTTTATTTTCAACCCAAAATTCTTTACTTCTTTGCCACTTTTAGTATTTTTTGTTTCCTTTAATGCCTTTTTTTTACTTCTTGTTTTTGTTCTTTTTAAATTTTTTGCTTTAGTCCTTTTTGAGGCTTTAATTTTTACTTTTTTTTCTACTCTTGGATTGTCTGAAGATATTTTGATAGTTTTTCTACTCATAATAAAATAGATCTAATCTGGAATGAATAAATTTCTAACCTTTTTCAAAAATTTAGATACATAAGAACTATTTTTTGTGCTTCTATGCCCAAAAAAGAAATCATCTTCCTCTCTTAGAAGCAACCCTACACTAGCTGCAAAAGCAGGGTCAAAAATTCTTTCTTCTCGGGTTTCTGAGACAATATTTACAGGTATTCCTATGCCTGCTGGGAGTTTAAAAACTTGCTTTGCTAGATTTTCTAAACCTCCTATTCTAGAACCTGCCCCAACTAAAACAACCCCTGCTGGCAACTTCGCGCTTCTGTCTATCTGTTGTAATTCTTCATCAACAAAACTGAATATCTCTTCGTATCTTGAACTAATAATTTCTGCTATTTCTTTTTTTGAAAAATTGCCCTTAACTTTAGGATCTAATTCACTTAAATTTATTTCCTCAAACTTAGGCACATCTGGGACATAAGCATAACCATAATTTACCTTTATTTTCTCAGCTAAATCCATTGGAATTTTAAGGCCTAGAGCTATATCTGCGGTTACATATCTAGCTCCTAAAGGCAAAACTTTAACTAATAATATATCTTCTTCCTCAAAAACAATTATACTCGTGGTTGCTTCACCAATATCAACTAAAACAACTCCTAATTCTTTTTGTTCTTTGTTTAAAACAGCCTCAGCACTAGCTAAAGCTGTAAAAATCATTGAAGTTATTTCTATTCCACAACGGGAAGAAAAAGCTGTTTCTAAACTTTTTAACTGATTGCTTAATCCTAAAATTACATAAGCTTCCATTTCCAACCTGCTCCCAATCATTCCTATTGGATTTTTAACTCCTACTTGATTATCAATTGTAAAAGATGTAGGAATAACATGAAGTACTTCATAATTTGGAGGCACAGACTTTTTTTCAATACTCTCCCTGGCCCGCTGAATCTCTAAATTAGTTATTTCTCCGCCTGGACGATTAACTACTACAAGTTCTTTTGCCTGCATAGCGCTAATATGAGGTCCAGCAACTCCTATTTTTGCTTTAGCTATTCTTGTCCCCAACTTTTTTTCCATTTTTTCAACTGCTTCTGAAATACTTGAAACTGCTTCTTCTAAATTTGTAATCACTCCTTTTGATACTCCCCGAGATTCGCTCTCTACTGCAGCAACAACCTCCATACCTTTTAATTCTGGATTATCTCTACCAGCTACAATTCTGATTGTTCTTGAGCCTAAGTCTATACCTACAATAAAATCTGAATGCATATTATTTTTTTAATAAATTTTTAAATCCATGCTTTAAAGCATAGAAAAAATAATCTTTTTGCTTTAAACCATTAATCTTTGCTTCCTGATGAATTTTATTCCAACAAAGAACAATTTCTGCTGAATCATCAGTTATATTACCAAAAGTTAAAACACTAGTTGCTTTATTCTTTTTCCGGTACTTTTTGTTTAATTGACGAATGGTTTTTTCATCAACTATAGCAATTGAAATTTCTGAAAGGTTATTTTTTGACGGAAGTGTCTCATTAGCAATCAGCCGAGCCCTTCTTTTGATACATTGATCTGTAAAAGGTGCTTTAACTAAATTATTAAAATAAATTACTGGTTTTTTAATCCTGCTCATAAAGATAATTATAACAGAAATAAAAAAACAAACAAGACTAACTTTTTGTCTTGTTTAGCCTTAAAATAGCAAAAAGGAGCAGTGCTCCTTTTTGCTAATGAATATTTAAATTTTCTTAATATCTAACTAACAAGTTAAATGGAAAAATCCAACTATCTTAGCTTTTGATTCTTTGCTTATCAACTCGTTATATTTTTGAACAGCCAAAGAAGTTTTCTCAACAATCAAATTAATTCCTTCTTCCTTTGCCCATTCAAAAACTTTCTCAGAAACTTTTGCTACACCCCACTTTCCTGTTCCAATTATAACAATATCTGGCTTTTCTTCTAAAAATTCCTTAATATCATTCAAGTCAATCCAATGGGAAGTTTGTCTTTGCCAGGGAATTGCCTGTCCCTGGCAATTCAGATAAACGTCATGATTAAAGCACTTATTTCCGACTTTAATCTCCCCAAAAGAATAACTCTGAATCATATTAAGCCTATTTTTGTTTTCCTTTATCTTCTTTTGTTGGGCCTTGTTGTTTTTCTTCTGGCTTTTCTACTTTCTCTTCTGGTTCTGATTTTTTAACTTCTTCTGGCTTTTGTTTTCTAATTTCTAACTTTTGTCCTACTCTTTCTTGCTCTTTTTTCTGTACTTTCTCCACGGGTTTTTCTAATTCTGGTTTTCCAATTTCTAATCTCTCCCTTATTTTTTCTTCTACTTCTTTTTGAATTCCCCCTGAAGATTCTTCAGGTTTTTCAAGCTCTAATCTCTGTCTTGTCCTTTCTTCTACCTCTTTTTGAACCCTTTCCAAAAATTCTTCTGGTTTTTTAATTTCAAGTCTTTGTTTCATTCTCTCTAAAATCTGCTCTCTTTTTGTTTCATCTTCTTCTTGTTCTATCCGCTTTTTTAACTCTAACAAAGATTGTTCCCTTATTTTTTCTAATATTTGCTTTTCTTGCTCACCAGGCATTCTTTCCTTTAACCTCTTAATTAATTCAATCTTGTCTACTTCACCTGCTCTTAATGGCTTAAGATACTCCTCTTTCGCTTCTTGGCTGTTAAATTTCTTAACTTCTTGCTCTGTTTTTTCGAGCAAGGCTTGCTTCATTCTTTCTAATTTTTCTTTGACTAATTCACCTGGGGCTACCTCTTGAATCTCTGAAATAGCTCTTAAATGCTCCACTTTATTTCCAGGCAAAGCCTCTACCTTTAAGTCTTCTTTCCCTTCAGCAATCCTATCTTTCAATGCTTCTGCTATTCTTTGCTTTATTTTTTCCCTTACGCCTTCAATTACTGGCTTAGCCTGTTCAGGGACCTGTTCTTTTACTCTTTCTAAAACTTCTAACACCTTAATTCCTCTTAAGGGCTCTTGTTTTTGTCTTTCAATTACTTGACTAGTTATTTCCTCTAATTCTTCTTTATTAGAAATCTTTAAAATGCCTTCCAGGCTGTGCTCTAAAGCCTTTTTCTTTAATTCAGAAAACTTCTTGTATTGCTCTTCACCTTGTTCTTCCAAAATTCCCTCCTCAACCCTATCTAAAATTTGCTGATGCTTTAAACTGTGATCTAAAACCTTCTTTAATAATTCCTGCTTTTTCTCAGGATCCTCAACTTCAAGTCTCTCTAATTTCTGTCTAAGTTCTTGCATTTCTTTTTTATATTTTTCAAAAGTTTCCAAAGCTCTTTGTTTTTGTCTTGCCTGTTCTAACAATTTCCTTGCCTCTAAAAGCTTTTCATTAGCAATTTTCAACTGAAGCTCTGCTTTCTTCAAACGATTAAAAGTAAAAGCCATCTGTACCTTTCTTCTCAAATTCTTCAAGAAATAAAAAGGGCTTGAAGGTAAAAGTTTGGGTTCAGATACCTCAAGTTCTTCTGGTTGAATTTGATCTAAAACAGATCCTTCTTCTGCTTCTCCTCCCTGTACTTCTTCCTGTTCTAATTGTTTTGGCTGGATATTAACTTCCTCAATAAGAGCAGGTTCATCTGTTTGTTCTTGAGCTAAAGCAGGCAAATTAAATCCTCCAACCAAACTAATAATGATAAATAAACAAAAGATAACTCGACTTGTTTTTGTTTTTAATTTAAGCATAAGCAGTCTATTCTTTTAAACTCTAAATCAAACTAATCACCTTTACAACCTATTGTTCTGACTGTTCTTTTTGTTCTCCTGATGGTTCCTCTACTTGCCCCTGGGAAGAAACAACTTCTTGCCCTTGTTCTTGAGAAGAAACACCTTCAGATTGCTCTACTTTTGGCTGCTTAAATTCACTCTCAGTTGCTCCTTTTTTTCTTTTCTTTAATAAAAGAAGAACAACAACAATTAAAATAACTGCAACAACAATAGCAATAATAGCTGTTTTCATAAAATTGAACTCTTAAATCCAATTCAAACGACCTTTGACACCTCTAAAGTAATTATAACAATTTAAAAAATTAAGACAACCTATTAATTGAGGAAAAAGAAAAGGCTTCCTTATTAGGAAGCCTTAAATTTCATCTTGTTAATAGGCGATGCCGCTAGCCAAGCCATATAAACCAGAAGCAAAATCCTTAGATTTCCTCCCACATTGCAACAGGCCATCTTGAATCCCAAAATACATGATATGGTTACACTTTCCTCCTTTTGGGGACACAGAATAATCATCTGCGCAAAGAATTCTCAAATGATTCTCTTCACATAATCTTTCAGGATGAGTAAGCAAAATACAAGCTACTTCAAAAATCCCCAAACCAAACTCGTCCGGAAGAAATTTTTCCTTAGCCTGATAAAAGCTCTTTCCTTGATACAAAATTCCTGTTTGAGCTGGAATTACAACTACATCAAAATCACTCATTCCGTTCTTTTCAATAATCTTTCCTATTAACTTTTCTGTGTCCTTGTTTCTTTTCAAATAATTTAAAATTTTCCCATCTCGACAATTCCTTAAATGTCGGGTTTTTTTCAGTAGGTCTAAAACTTTTTCTGTTGCTTTAGCATAAGAACTGGCTATTCTTTCCCACCGAGGAACGACAAAAACGCCTTCTAAAGCAACACTTTCCAAAATAGACATATTAGAAAAAGCCAAAGCAAGCTTTAACTGAAGGCCAGAAGGTGCTTGATTTACTTGGCCGGGGAAAAGCTGTTTTAAAATCCACATTTGCTCCTTAATAGATCGCGGAACATAATGAAGGTGCTTTCTCGCCTCTCCCATTAGTTTTCCCTCCTTTCAATTTTTACTTTTAAGGTTCCAGAAATATGAAATAGTATAAAGAAAATATAAAATCTGTCAATTTATTGTTCCTTGACAAAACAAGGCAAATAGCTATGTTGTTTACATATAAACATATCTAAAATGACAAGCAAAACTAAAAAAATTGTTTTAATTCTACTCTTAACATTTATTGCTACTTTTAACAGCCAACAATTAAAAGCTGAAACCCTTGAAATCACAAATATAAAAATCAAAAATATAACTGATGATTCAGCTGAAATACTTTGGACTACTAATAAAACCAGCCAAGGAATTGTAAAATTTGGCTTTGAAAAAAACAATTACTTATTCTGGGCAAATTCTGAAAATTCCTTGTCAACATCTCATAAAGCAACTCTTTCTAATCTTTCCCCTCAAACTACTTATTATTTAAGAATTTACAGCCAAGACTCTCTCAATAACCGCATTATTTCAAATGAAACTTATTTCACAACTGAAAAATATCAAGATGCTGATCCACCTAAAATTAGCAAGATAAAAATACTTTCTATTACTGGAACAACAGCAATAATAACCTGGGAAACCAATGAACCAGCAAAAGATGTTTTTAGATATGGGACCAGTCCCAAGGAATTAAAAAAATATAAAAAAACCTATCAATATCAAACCTTTCACGAAATTTCTCTTACAAATTTATCTCCATCAACTAAATATTACTTCCAATTCACATCTAAAGACAAAGAAAAAAATTCCAGCTCCTCGGGCATTTTAAATTTTCAAACCATTGACACTAATGACAATCAACGCTCTGAATTAAAAATCAATTATCTTTCGCCTACCTCTGACAATCAAGTGGACATTAAATCAAACAGTGCGCTTGTTAAAGTGGAAACAAACAGATTAACCACAGCTACAATTCTTTATGGAGAAAACCGATTTAATAAAAAAATTATTTCCTCTTCTCCAAAAAAAACAAAGCATCTTATATTTTTAACTAATCTTAAACCAGCAACTGAGTATGTATATAAAGTAGTAGTTGAAGATATTTTTGGAGACAAAATAGAATCCCCTCCTCTTAGCTTTAAAACAAAAAAACAAATAAATAATAATTCGGATTTCTGGGAAAAACCAATAAAGCTAATTAAAGTTAAAAAAACACCTCAGGTCTATGCTATTTATAGCAATAATAAAAAACACTGGATTCCTAGTCCAGAAATATTTAAAAGCTATGGATTTAAATGGGAAGATATAGAGCCAGTTGACTATTCTGAAATGTTAAAATATCCCCAAGTAACTCTTATAAAATCACCTCTTAAAACAACAGTTTACACACTTAAACATGGAATGAAATATCCAATTTATTCAGCTGAGGTTTTTATCCAAAAAGGATATAAATGGGAAGATATAATAACACTTAGCCCAGAAGAAGTAAAATTCTACCCAACAGGTGAAATGATTTATTGATCCATTAATTTACTTCCTTTAAAAAATTTTCCCAATTTGAAGAATTAAGCTTATTTAAATCTACTGCCTGCTCCAAATCAAAAGAACCAACTTTAGTTCTAACTAGGTTTTCTAAATAACCTTTACATCCTAAAGCATCTCCAATATCTCTAGCTAAAGACCTTAAATACGTCCCAGAACTTACTTTTGTTTTTATTTTAAGATAAGGCCAAGAGTAATCCAGTAAATTAAGATAATATACTTTTACCTTAATTGGTTCTGGGGTAACTTTTATTCCTTGTCTGGCTAATTGATAAAGTCTTTTTCCTTTAAAGTGTTTTGCTGAATATATTGGAGGAACCTGCTCTATATCTCCAATAAATTTATTTAAAAATTCCCTCACTTCTTCTTGTGAAGGAATTTTTTTTACTTTTACCTCTTTTATTGGCCCTTGTTTATCCAATGTTTCTGAAACTGCGCCTAATCTTATTTTAGCCACATACTCTTTATCCATTTTCAAAAAGTCAGATAATTTTTTTGTTGCTTCCCTCCCAACACCAACTACTAAAAGTCCAGTAGCCAAAGGATCCAAAATGCCACTATGGCCTATTTTTTTAATTCCGGTTATTTTCCTTAACTCATCAATAACATCATGCGAGGTTAAACCTGCAGGTTTGTTAATAAGTAAAAAGCCACATTTCTCCATTATTCTTTCGGTTTAATAATTTTTTTTCTAAGAAATGGCCTTAAAACCTTAGGCACCTTAACTTCCCCATTTTTTTGCTGATAAATCTCTAATATAGGGATTAAAATTCTTGGTGAAGCAATAGCTGTATTGTTTAAAGTATGAACATATTTTTTCTCGCCTGTTTTTGTCTTATATTTTATATTTAATCTCCTTGCCTGCCAATCACCAAGATTAGAAGCTGAATGGGTTTCACTATATTCATTTCTTGAGGGCATCCATGTTTCTATATCATACATTTTAATCTTTCCTGCGCCCATATCACCAGTACAAACTTGAACTACTCGATAAGGGAGTTTCAAATCTTTTAAAATTTCCTCTGCGTTTTCACGAATTTCCTCTAAATATTTATTTGATTCTTTAAGATCATTTTTGCAAAGAACAACCTGTTCAACTTTCATAAACTCATGTAAGCGATATAATCCTTTTGCATCTTTACCATAACTTCCTACTTCAGAACGATAGCATGGGGAAAAACCACAAACTTTTACTGGTAAATCTTTCTCATCTAAAACTTCATTAGCAAAATAAGCTAATAAAGAAGGTTCAGATGTTCCTGCTAAGAACAATGAATTTTCCTCTAAGTTTTGTTCACTTTTTATTTCTTCTGGATTAGCTATTTGGAAAATATCTTCTTTGCCAAAAGGGAAATGCCCACTGCCTATTAAAGCAAATTCTTTGACTAAAACAGGAGGAATAAATAATTTATATCCTTTTTTTTCTAATTTTTTTAAAGCAAACCACATTAAACCTATTTGCATCAAAACAGCCTCATTCTTAAGATAATAACCCCTAAATCCTGAAATCCTAACTCCCCGTTGAAAATCAATCAAATCTAATTTCTCGCCTAATTCAATATGACTTCTAGGAGAAAATTTAAATTGAGGAACTTTTCCCCAAAAAGAGACCACTTTATTATCAGAAGGATCCTTACCTATCGGAGTATCTTGAGAAGGAATATTTGGAACCAAAAGCATCTTTTCCTGATATTCTTTTTCTACTTTTCTGTATTTTTCTTCTAATTTTTTTAATTCTTCTTTTATTCTCCTGTTTTCCTCCCTATATTTCAAAAAATCTTCTTTAGAAGAAGTTTGCCCTGCTTTTTTACTTAATTCGTTTCTCTTTTTTCTTAACTGCTCAATTTGAACTAACAACTGATTCCTTTTTTTATAAACTTCTAAAAGCTCATCAACATCTAAATCAATGTCCTTAACTTTAACTGCTTTTTTTACTTCTTCTTTGTTTTTTTGAATAAACTTAATGTCTAACATAAAATTGCGATAAAATAAAAAATAATTGCTCCACTATCAGCAAAACAAAAAAATAAAATCTGTCAAGAACAGACTTTT
>JAGGUQ010000026.1 GCA_021158435.1 bacterium | reverse complement strand
TTTGTAAGCTTAATAAGGTAGAAATTTCAGTTGCTTCTGTTTCAGATTCTGAAAATATAGATATTTTAGAAGGGGGAGATGTTATATTTTATAAGCCCAGTTTATATGTTGATTATCAAGCAAAAGCATTTTCTTCAGATGGACAAGAAATTTTCCCTATAGAAGGCGTTTATGATTGGGATTGGAAATGGGAAGTAGAAGATTCTACTGTAGCTATTTTAGGGAATGATAGAGATGAGAATCCAGCAACTCAGCGAATTGTTTCTCAGAATAAAGAGAGTAGAACAAATATTTCAGCAAAAGCAGAAATAGTATCTTCAGGACAAGAAGGCGTTTTTGAAGATAAAGCCCAGGTAGAAGTTTTTGTTTGTGAAATCCCTTGGGTTTATGAAGATACAGATGTTAATTTTAGATTTAAATATTGTCGAGGAAACTCAGAAGGAGCCCTTATTTTTGACAGCCAAAACTGGATACTTACCTCTCAAAGAGAAAGCTGGATTGGTTTAAGTGAGGAAGAATCTTATACAGGTAGAGATAGCTTATTAATTCACCAAGATCCAGGCCAGCCCTATCCAGGTAAGTGCTCTGAGGGTGTTTGTCAGGCTAGTGGGGATATTACTAAAGATTGGCCAGAAAGTTTTCCTTTTGGTAAGTATTGTAACTGGAGTGGGAAATATTGTGATTTTACGAACAATCCTAGTTGCGGTGAGTGTAAGGTTGCAGAAGATAGTAATTTACCTTGGCCTTGGACAAATAGGGTAATGTGGGCAAAAGCAACTTATGACACAGTACCCTTTAATCTTGTTCCTGGTCAAAAATACACTTTTAGCTTTTATGGCAAAGGAAAACTGGCTAGCAATTTAAGGGTTGTTCTTTGCTATAATTTAGGTTGGTGCGCTCAGTGTTCAAGTTATCTTTACTGCCAAAGAGCAGGTTATTGTGAAAAGGGAGAAACATGTGAGTATGCTGACCTTTCTTTAAGCGAGAGATTAAACTATAAAGATGATTCTTGTTGTAGGTGTAGGTATAGACAATGGCCATATCAAAATAAATGTTATCCAGCAATTTCTTTGGGAAGCGTTCCAGCAGGCAATTACCCTCAATGGACCTGGTTTGGTTTTGAGTTTGATTATAGTCAAGATTTAGCTAATACTTTTGATAGGTATGGGAATTTGAGAAATGAGGTAGGAATTTCTATTGGTTATAACAATACAGGGAGCGGGACAGATTTTTATTTGGATAGTATTATGTTCCGTTTAGGGTCTAAGAAGGAGGCTGAAAGTTTAGAGTCTAGGATTCTCCCAGAGTTGCATCCTAAGGTATTATCTTTAAGTTCAGATTCAGCCTCAGATTTAGTAAAAGAAATAATTTTTACTAATTCCCAGAACAATGATATAATAGGGGTAAGAGTTTATAGAAATCAGAAACTCCTTGATGTAGAAGATTGGTACAAGAATAATGTACCTAATCCTGGAGATTATAATGTTTTGGAAATTGACGGGTATAAAGCTATTCAAAGTGGAAGAACAGTTTATTTAGGAGCGCCTAATATTACAAGTTCAGGTAGGATAGAACCTCTAATCTATCTTATTTCATATAATGATAATGCCTCATCTTCAACAAAACAAATATACAGCCAATTAGTTGAAAATTGGCAGTTTAATATCAATGTAGAATAATGGATAAAAGCGTTTACAAAAAGGTTAATAAGTGGTTCCTTTTAGCAACAGGAGTTGTTTTAACTTGTTTTGTTTTTGGATTCTTTTTTAAAGAAAAAATTTATGTTTCAAGTCAGGTTCAAAAGACGCAAATTCAAAGGGATTTTCAAAGACTGCAAGATTTATTAAAAATAATAAATGCTTTAGAAGATTACAGGGCAGAATATGCCCATTATCCTAAGCTTGAAGGAGGCAGTTATATTCAAGGAGTAACCATAAGTAAATGGCCGTCTTGGGAGCAAAATTTTGGCTCAGCTTTAAATATAGATTTGCCAAGAGATCCTTTAAACGTGTTATATTGTAGTGATGATGTTTGTTCAGAGGAAGATACTGCTTGTCAGGAAACTTGTTATAGCTTTTTAGAGAGAAAACTTTCTTTTGATGAGAACTCTTTTGTTTACCTTTACCAATCTATTGATAATGGAATGGGCTATAACTTATATGCCCATTTAGAATATGGAAATCCAAATAATTGGAATTTTAATTGCAGTTCTTATAAATCTAGTCAAGAATGTTTAGCTGATCCTTGGTGTAAGTGGGAAAGTGAAGGAGGGCAATGCACTAAAAAAATAATTTCTTTATCAGATGGAGCAAATGTTTGTTTATCTGTTTGTCCTAATTCTGATTGTAGTTGTGTTTCAGCTTTTAATATAGTTTATACTCATTCCTTATCTGGGATTCAAGGATGTGATTATTATAATGAGAATGGAGATAAACAGGTATATAATAATGGAGAATATTTAGAGGTGAATACACATACTTATGTTTGTCAAGATGGTCAATGGTATTCTTCTTGTGGCAATGGCAAAGTAGATTCTGGTGAGGTTTGTGATGGTAGTAGTGGTGTTCCAGAACATGCTTATTGTTCATCAGATTGCAGTCAGTGGTTTTGCCAAATAGGTTATAGAAAAAATAATTCTGGCACTGGTTGTGAGCCTGCTTATTGTTTTGGTATTCCGGTAAATGAAGGTGAGCCTTGTGAGATTGCGAATGGAGTAGGTGAGTATAAGGCATATTGCGATACAACTCAATCACCTCCGACCTGGAAAGTAGAATGCCAGGTGGTAAGTTGCAACCCTGGCTATAGATTATATAATAATACTTGTGAATTAGATCATTGTGAGGGGCTACCTGGAATTTTTAAATGCAACTATGATTATAATGCCTGGGGAAAAAAGAGTTGTACTATTTGTAATGTAAATACCCATCCTCCTTCTTGGGTTTGCACTGAGTGTGTTTTTGATAAATGTAAAACCTATGCCCTTGATTGTGACTCAGATATTTCAAATGGTTGTGAATGTGGGCAGAATACTGAATGTTCAGGACCGTATAATGCAAGTTGTGTTTGTAAATCTGGTTATAATAATTGCGATGGCAATTGGGTTAATGGTTGCGAATGTGGGGCTAATACTCACTGTAAAAATACCGATTGTGAATGCAATGATAATTATGCTAATTGTGACGGTAACTGGCTAAATGGTTGTGAGATAAACCTTTTAACTGATAAGAATAATTGCGGGAAATGCGGAAACCAATGTGCCCCTAATATGCATTGTGAGAATGGTAAGTGTGTTTGTGATGCTAATTACGGAGATTGTAACTTAGATATTCCTGGCTGTGAAACATATCTTTTAAAAAATAATGAACATTGTGGGGTCTGTAATAATAAATGTGGAGGGAGTGGTTCAACAGAATCTAGGTGTGTAGGGTCAAATTGTGTTTGTGTAGATTCTAACCATGAAAATTGTGACGGTAATTGGTCTAATGGTTGCGAGACAAATATTTTAACTAATATAAATAATTGTGGGAAATGTGGAAACCAATGTGGTCCTAATATGGAGTGTGAAAATGGCGAGTGTGTTTGTGATGTTAATTACGAAAATTGTGATCCAGATATTCCTGGCTGTGAAACATTTTTAGGCGATTCAGATAATTGTGGCGGTTGTGGGGATAAATGTATAAATGGTATTTGTAAGTATATAAATGGAAAGTACCAATGTGAGTGTTATTATGGAGTAAATGGTTATTACGGAAATTGCGATAACAGCTGGACAAATGGCTGTGAAACAAACCTTTTTGATAATGATAATAATTGTGGGGAATGTGGGAAGGTGTGTGGAGGTTTAGGCTTGGAGAGTTCTGAATGCAGTGGGTTAACTTGTGTTTGTGAAAATTCTAGTTATGCTAATTGTGATAATGATTGGTCAAATGGCTGTGAGACAAATATTTTAACTGATAAGAATAATTGCGGGAAATGTGGAAACCAATGTAGCCCTAATATGCATTGTGAGAATGGTAAGTGTGTTTGTGATACTAATTACGGAGATTGTAATGGTGAATTATCAGATGGCTGCGAAGCATATCTTTTAAATAATGAAAAACATTGTGGAAGTTGTGATAATGAATGTGCTGACAACCAGGTTTGTGTTAATGGAAGCTGTACTTTTTGCGGTAATGGATCTTGTGATATAGGTAAAGGAGAGAATTGCTCTAATTGCCCTGATGATTGTTCCTGTCCTAAGGGGACGAAATGCTGTGGAGGGGAGTGTCGTAGTACTGATTTCCCTTTCAATGAGTGGTATTGTGGGCTTGATGATGGTTACTGCTACAGTGTTTTAGGGTGGTCACTCACATGGGATGCTTTAGAGGATTCGAATTATTGTGATACAAAGTGTGATGAATATTGTAAGTATAAGACTCCTAGTGCTTTTGATTATGGTAAGGATTATACATTCTCTCTATATGACGAAATTGACTATGGAGCTGGTTCTCTAGCTAATTATCCAAAAGATTCGGAAAAGGAGTATCTCTTGTGGCTAAGAGAAACTTTTGCCAAGGAATATTATATAGACGGTGGAGTTTGGATGAAAGGACCTAACAATGAGAATTGTGGAGTATGGGACATTTGTACATTGTCGTTCAGTTATAATTGTGATGGAGAACATTATCCGCTTTGTAAATGTATATGTGGATCTTTTCAGTAGTTGATTTTAAAAGTTAATTAATAGAAGAAATATGTTTGAATCAAAACCAAAAAAACAAGAAGATTTTCTCCAAACACCAGATGTAGCAAGAAAAGAATTGTTAAGCAATGTTGATGGCCAGCAGGAGATGGAAGGAGAAATTCATGTAATGCCGGAAAAATTCCGTCAGGCTTTGATTAAAAAAGGAATAGGTGGCAGAAGTAGTGGTTTTTCCATTTGGAAGTTTTTGCTGATTATATTGATTGTTTTTCTGATTGGAGGAGGTGTTTTCTATTGGTGGGTAAAAACATACTATTTAGCACCATTAGAGACATTTTCTTCAGAGGAAGACATTTTTGAAGAGCAACCAGAAGAAAAGGCAGAACAAGAAAAGTCTGTTGAGACGCAACCCCAAGAGGTTGTAGAAGAAAAACAAGAGCAAGAAGTGCTTTCTCCTCCTTTTAATGTAAAAACAATGATAAAAAATCAACAAGGAGAAATTCTTTCCTACTTAGAAATAGACATTCCAAAAGGTGCTTATGACCCTAATTTAAATCCAGATTTTGCAGTTAAGGAAATTCCTTTTGAAGAGAAATATAATCAAGGAGATTATCAAGTAATTGTTGGACCCTACCAAGTTTTGCCAACAGACATTGTTTTTAACAATAAGCCAGCAAAGATAATTTCTTTTTATAGCCAAGATATTATTAATCCTTTGTGGGAAGATGATTTAAAGCTGGGTTATTTCAAAGATGGGATTTGGTCTGACTTAAATGCTGTTTTAGATAAAGAAAACAATTTATTAACTGCAGAAGTAAATCTTTTCCCGAGTGAGGTTTATGCCATTATTTGTTCTAAGGATGTATTAACTCAAGGGGAAGAAGGAGCAACTCCTGTTTCTGATATTGAGACAGGAGATGATGCTGATAAAGATGGATTAACCGATCTTGAGGAGTATATTTATGGCACAGATATTAATAATAAAGATACAGACAATGATGGAATGTCTGATAGCAAAGAGGTGATAAATTTGAGAGATCCTAAACAAGCAGAAAGTTCAAAAGATTTAATATCTTCAGGAACTGTTAAGCTTTATACTAACCCTGTTTATAATTGGTCAATATTTTATCCTTTTAGCTGGCTAGTTAGAGAGGTCCCAGAGACTCAAAGTAGAGAAATTTTGATTATAACTGAAACCAGTGAGTTTTTTAGCATTACTATTCAGGACAACCCAAATGATTTGGATTTAAAACAATGGTATTTAGCCCAATCTCCAGGAGTTAAAGAAGAGCAGTTATCTTTAACAAAGATTAAGGGAAAAGATGCTCTTTGGAGCCCGGATGGATTAACTTTGTATTTAAAAGATGGTAAAGGCAAAGTTTTTACTATTTCCTATAATTTAGGAACATTGCAAAAGGCAAATTTCCAAACAACATTTCAGATGATGATTAATAGCTTTCAGTATGTAGAACCATCAGAGCAAACAGAGGAAAACCAGAGTAGTCAAGAGGAAACAGTCCCAGAGGCAACAGAAACAGAGCAAGACAAATATATCTTTAGCCAGAATGATTTAACCTTTGTTGGGTTTGAAACAGGGAATTTTAATCAAAAGGTGGAGGCCTTATCTTTAATTCCTTTAGGGTTAGATCAAGTTCTTAGTTTATATCAAACAAGTCTTGAAGGGGTTTTAGATATAGGGGTTATTAATAATGAGAGTGCGTCATCTTTGTACGATCAGGTAGTTTTACTTTATTCTTTAGATTATGGAGAAAAGATTCAAGAAAATGCCTATGGGGATAAGTCAGTAAAGTTGTCTTCAAAAGAAGGAGATAAATATCTTTTGGTTATTAATAAAGGCAACTGGATAATTGCCTTTAATTATTCTCCATCTGATGAGGAAAAAGTTGCAAAGTTAGTTCAGATTGCTTTAGGAAAAATTTAAGATGCTAAAGAAAATATTACTAATTTTAGTAGTAGTAATTTTTTTATTATTTTTCTCCTTAAAAGGAGAAAATATTTTTATACTTTCAAAACCCTTAGCTAGTAGAACTAATTATTTGATTGACCGTATTTCTTCCTTATTTGTCCCTTTTTATAAATATCGTCTTTTAGAGGCAGAAAATAAAGAGTTAAAAGAAGAATTGAACAAATTGTTGTCTTTAAATGTCCGTCTTGACATTTTAGAAAAAGAGAATGAAAAGCTCCGTCAATATTTGGATATAGAAGAAGAAATTGGCAGTGAGTCGCTTGTTCTGGCAAGGGTTTTAGGGAAAAGGCAAGAAGGAGGAACAGTGTGGTATCTATTAGATAAAGGAGAGGAGCAAGGGATAACTCAAGGTTTGCCTGTTGTTAATGAGCAAGGGGTTTTATTAGGGGAGATTGCTAAAGTTAACAAAAAAATTTCTTTATTTTGGCCTATTTATGATAGTCATTTTTCAACATCTGTTATTATTAAACCAAATCAGGGGTCTTCCAAAGAAATGGAAGCAGTAGTTGAAGGTGAGTACGGGTTAGGAGTAAAAGCAAGCTATATTCCTAAAGAGTTTGGAGTAAAACAAGGAGACTTAGTTATTACTTCTGGTTTGGATGAAAAAATACAAAAAGGATTATTAGTTGGGGAAATATCTAGTGTTAAAGATTTGCCTGATAATTTTTTTCAAGAAGCAATTATTCAGCCCCTTTTTAATGAGGACGAATTAGATATTGTAGCTATTTATTTGAGCAAAACCTTTTAATTATGGATTTACTAAAAAGAATAATAATTGTAGTTTTATTTGTTTTGTTGTTAATTTTTCAGTATATCCTTTCTCAGGATATATCTATTCTAAAGTATTTTAGACTTACATTTGTGATTCTGTTTTTCTTACTTATTAATAGGGAGTATTATTTAGCTTTAACTATTGCACTTTTAGCCGGTTTAATTGAAGATTTTTCATCAGTTTTTTTAGAAGGTATAAACATCTTAGTTTACATTCTTTTTATTTGTATTTATTTTTATTTAAAAAAATATTTTGATTGCCGCACTTTTTTAAGCGAGATATGGTTTATAGCTTCTCTTTTTACCTCTTATTTTTGGTCGTTTGTTATTTTATCATGGGCCAGCTCTTTATTTTTTCACTCAGTTTCTCCAATTTTTAGCTGGCATTTAGTTTTTGATTTTATTTTAGAGTTAATTCTTAACACCTTGTTTATTTTGTTGATAGACTATGGATTTTTTCGAGCAAGAAAGTAATTATAAAGAGAGAATAGTTAGTGAAAAAAGACTGAAAGTTTTTAAAATTTTGGTCTATACTTTAATTATTATTTTGTTTTCAAGACTTTTTTGGATAGAAATTGTTGAAGGGGGTGTTTGGCAGAATATTGCTGAAACTAACAAAATTAGGATACAGGAAATCAGTGCTCCTAGGGGTTTGATCTATTCTAAGGATGGGGTTGTTTTAGCCAAGAACATCCCAATGTTTGAGATAGCCGTTGTCCCAGCAGATTTATCTAAAGATTTGGATGAAAGAAAAGAATTAATAGAGGAAATAAAAGAAATAACGGATAATTTAATTGAATTAGATGAATCAGCTTTGGAAGTAATAAAAGAAGCTCCCAGCACTTCTTATGAAGAAATTGTTATTTCTGGCCCTTTTGATTATCAACTTTTTGTTTATTTCAAGACAAAGTTTAAAAATTTTCCTGGAGTTAAAATTAAATACTCTTTAAAAAGAGAATATCCTCAAGGAGAAATTTTCTCACATATTTTAGGTTATTTAGGGAGAATTAATAAAGAAGAATTGGAGGTTTATTCAGGAGAATATAATTTTAATGATTATCTTGGTAGAGCTGGTGTTGAGAAGGTTTATGAATCTATATTAAAAGGAGAAAAAGGGTTAAGGGAAATAGAAGTTAATTCCTATGGTCAAGAAGAAAAGATTTTGAGTGAAAAGCCGTCTTATCCAGGAAAAGATATTGTTTTAACAATAAATGTTCATTTTCAGGAGAAATTAGCTGAATTATTGAATAAATATTTAAAAAAGTATAATTTATCTTCAGGTACTGTTATTGCCCTTAATCCTAATAATGGCGAGATTCTCGCTATGCTTAGTCAGCCTACTTATGATAATAATATTTTAATTTTAGGGACAAACGAGCAAAAGCAAGATATTTTAAATAATAAAAATTCTCCGTTGGTTTTTAGGGCAATAAGCGGAATATATCCTTCTGGTTCAACAATAAAGGGAGCTTTAGCTGCTGGAGCTTTAGAGGAGGGGATTATTGATGAAAATTTTAAAGTTAATTCAACAGGTGGGATAAAAGTTGGTAAATGGTTTTTCCCTGATTGGAAGCCTGGTGGCCATGGAAAAGTAAATGTAATTCAGGCATTAGCTCATTCAGTAAATACATTCTTTTACTACATTGGGGGAGGATATGAAGATTTTAAAGGTTTAGGGGTAGAAAAAATAAATTATTATTTAAATCTTTTTGGTTTTGGAGAGAAAACAGGCATTGATTTACCTAATGAGGCTAGTGGTTTATTACCAACGCCTGAGTGGAAACAAAAAGTAAAAGGAGAGATTTGGTATCCAGGAGACACATATCACCTTTCTATTGGTCAGGGAGATATTTTAGTTACCCCTTTACAAATAGCCAATTATACAGCTGTTTTAGCCAATAAAGGGACCTTGTTTAAACCGAAAGTTGTTTCAGAATTTATTGATCCAGTTACTAAATCTCAGGAAAAAATTGAAGCTCAAGTTATCCGTGACAATTTTATTTCTCTTGATTCAATAGACATTGTTCGGCAAGGATTTAGAGCAGCTGTAACTGAGGGTAGTGCTCGACAGCTGAATGATTTGCCATTTACAGTTGCTGGAAAAACAGGGACAGCACAAGTTTCTAATAAAAATCCGCATGCTTGGTTTACTTGTTTCGCTCCTTATGAAAACCCAGAAATAGTTTTGACTATTCTTTTAGAAAATGGAGGAGAAGGGTCTTCAGTTGCTGTTCCTTTAGCTAGAGAAATTCTTTCTTATTGGTTTAATACTCTTTCTGACCATTCCGGAAGCGACCATCCTGGAGGCAGTCTCCAGAGGCAGACTCCGGGAAAGTTTGGGTTTTTAAAAGAGTGAAAAATAATTAACTTTTTGCGACGCTTATTAATCTTTTTTATGTTTCAGATTTCATTTAGAAAAAAAAGGCCTAAAATGGCCCAAAGAAAACAAATTCGAAAGAAAAACAATAGGGGGCAGTGGTTGAGGTTTGTTTTAAGCACTTGTATATTCTTTATTGTTGGAGGGGCTATAATTTACATTTTTTTTATTAGTCCTTTGTTTAGAATAAAAAATATTGTTGTTGAAGGAGACAATCCAATATTAGTCGAGGAATATCAGAGTTATTATAATGAATACTTTCTAAATAAAAATTATTTTTTAACTTCAAAAAGGGAAATTTCTAAGAAAATTTTTGATGATTTTAGGGTTAATAGCTTTCTTATAGAAAAATTTTTACCAAGCACAATAAGAATTGTTATTAACCAATCTTTTCCTTTTGCTAAAGTTTATTTTTTAGGAGGAGAAGAGAATTATATTTATTCAGTTAGAGGGAATATTTACCTAATGCCAACAGAATCTTTCGTTTTTCTTACTCAGCCAGCAATGGGATCAGAATCTTTAGCAAAGCTTCAAAAGGATTTGACGGTTATTTATGATAGGACTAATCTTTCTATTCAGGACCAGGAATGGCAAAATCTTTTTCTAAAAATATCAGAGATTATTTATTTTACAGAAAAGTCAGATAAATTCTATTTAGAAGCCATAAATCTTGAGAAACAGGGAGTAGATTACATTAACATTGAAATGCTTACCAATTGTGGCTGGGAAATTTATGCTAGTTATCCAGGGCTGGAAGATCAGTGGCAAAGATTAATTTTACTTTTAAAACAGCAGGAATTTGACAAAAACCTTTCTTATATTGATTTGCGGCACGGAGAAGTCATTTTTTATAAGAAGAAGGATTGATTTTTGGTCAAAAAGAAGATAAATATAAAAGAATAAAGAGAATAGAATAAACATAAAAAGGGCTTAAAAGGCCCTAATTTTGTAATTAGTGTATTAAGTGTCGTAAAAGAATTATTAAACGTCGCTATATTACACTATCCTCCGTAATAAGCTTTGGTTAAAATTTCAAGATATTTTATAACAAAACTCATCCCCATAAAGAAAACAGTGCATAAGGCAATGGTTAAAATAATAATTGAGATTAAAGGCGGGATATCTTGTTTCCACCATCCTTTTCCTAACATAGTAAATTTTTTATTTTTTATAAAAGATAATCAAGAGGGTTAACTGGTAGACCATTTAAACGAACTTCAAAGTGTAAATGTGGTCCAGTAGAGAACCTACCTGCTCCTGGTGTCCCAGGCATTCCCCCACTTTTTCCTATTACTTGTCCGCGTCTAACATATTGGTCTTGTTTCACAGAGATTTCACTTAAGTGTCCGTAAAGCGTTGAGAATTTATCATTATGGATAATCATTACATAACTATAGCCCATTCCCCCATCTTTAGCTCGGGCAACATAACCAGAAGCTGCTGCTCTAACTGGTGTTCCTTGAGGCGCCCTTAAATCTATACCTGAATGTTCACCAATAATATAGCGATAAGGATAATCAGGGTCATGGAAGTAGCAAGTTATTTTTTCATTAGGTACAGGCCAAGAGAAAACAATATCACCTTGTTCAAGTTCTTCTTGTGTTTTGTTTTGTTTTTCAATTTCTGCTAATTTTTGCCTGGCTTTTTTTTCTAATTCCTGAATTTCTTTTTCTCTTTGTCTTTCCTGCTCTATTGCTTCTGCTAATAAACTTTGGAATTTCCACTCAGCTCCTCGTGTCTGTTCTAATAGAGAGGCTTTAACTTGACGGGTAGCAAGAAGTTTGTCTTTTTCATCTTCTATGCGTTTTTTTGTTTGTTTAATCTCATTAAGCGCCTCTCTTTTAAGGGTTTCTTGCTCTTCTAATGCTTTTTTAATAGTTTTATATTGATTTAAATGATTAACCAGGTTTTTTTCTAATGTCCTTAGATAATATATTCTCTTAACTAAAGATGACAAAGATGGTTGGGTAATAAAAATTGTTAGGTAATTTTTTTTACTTTCTTTATATAAAAGCTGTAGAGATCTTTGGAGGGATTGTTTTTTTTCATTTATTTGACGTTCTTTTTCTAAAATGCGAAATTGAATATTTTTAATTATTAGTTGAAGATATTCTATTTGTTTTTCATTTTTTTTAATTTCAGTTTCTATTTTAGAAGCCTGAGCATCTAATAGTGAAAGTTCATTTTTTAATGTTTTTGCCTCATTTTGGAGCTCCTTAATTTTATTTTCATACACCTCCTGATCTTTTTCCAAATTTTTAATTTCATTTTTATAGTCCTCTATTTGTTTTTGAATTTCCTGTATTTCTTCATTAACACTCCCCTGCCCTTTGGCTTGATAAGGGAATATTAAAGAAAAACATAAAATTAAAATAAAAACAACAATTAGTTTATTCTTTGATAGCTTCATTTTTAAAGCATTTTAATAGCCTTGTCTATTCTTTGAATTGTTTTTTCTCTCCCTAAAATTTCAGCAATTTCTAAGGGCGGTGGAGATGCCTTCTTGCCGGTTAACGCGGCTCTTAAGGGCCAAAAAACCTCTCCTCTCCCCCTTTTTTCAGCTAATTTTAAAATAATTTCTTCAAGAAAAGGCTTTTTGAATTTAGAAATAGGGATTTTTGAAAATTCTGTTTTAATAGATTCTAAGTTTTCCTTTACTTGGTTTTTAGTCATTTTCTTCCAAAAAAGAAGTTCTGCTTCATATTTTGGTTCTTTAAAGAAAAATTCTGACAATTCTACTATTTGCTTTAGTTCTTTAAGCCTTTCTTGTTCAAGAGCGATGATCTTTTTTAGCCAATTTATCTGAACAATTTCTCCTGTTGCAGTAATTTTAAATTTTGTTTTTTTGTTGTGGATAGGTGTAATAAGTTCTTCTTGAATTAGGAATTTTAGACAATATTTTGCTAGTTTATCAATAGGCATTTTTCGGATATAGTACCCGTTCATCCAGAGAAGCTTTTCTCGATTAAAAACAGCTCCTGATTTCCCAACCTTTTTTAATGAAAACAAACGAATTAATTGTTTTAAACTGAAAATTTCTTCATCATTACCTGGATTCCATCCTAATAGAGCAATGAAATTTAAAAGGGCTTCAGGTAGGTAACCTTTTTGTAGAAAGGATTCTACAGAAACATCTCCTTTTCTTTTTGAAAGTTTAGACAAATCAGGATTAAGCAATAATGGCAAATGAGCCATTTTAGGAGGCTTCCATTTTAGAGCATTATAAATAAGGAGATGTTTAGGTACACTTGATAACCACTCCTCTCCCCTGATAATATGGGATATTTTCATTAGATGGTCGTCAACTACACTGGCTAAGTGATAAGTAGGCCATCCATCCGACTTTAAGAGAATTTGGTCATCTATATTTTTAAGTTCGAATTCAATTTCTCCTCTGATAATATCTTTAAATTTAATTTTACCTTGATCTGGGACTTTTAATCTAATTACGTAAGGTATATTAGATTTAAGGTTTTTTTTAACTTGTTCAGGAGATAAATTCCGGCAATGTTTGTCATATCTTGGGGGAATTTTTAGGGAAATTTGGGTTTTTCTTAATTCTTCAAGTCTTTGCTTTGAACAAAAGCAATAATAAGCAGCGCCTAAATCAACCAGTTTTTTAGCAAAGTTTTGATAGATTTTTAAACGTTGAGACTGAATATAAGGACCATATCTCCCTTTTTGTTTTATAGTATTTTTTGAGGAAAGTACAGGCCCTTCATCCCAATCTAATCCGCACTCTTCTAAAGTTTTTAATAAATTAAAAATACTTTCCGGCAAAAACCGCTCTCTATCTGTATCTTCTATTCTTAGAATTAATTTCCCTTTATTTTTTCTAGCAAAAAGCCAGTTGTATAAACAAGTTCTTAAACCTCCTATATGGAGGAATCCTGTTGGGGATGGGGCGAACCGAACTCTAATCATAAAATAATTATATGTATTTTTTTGTTCTTGACAAGGTGAAAAAAGATGATATTTTTAAATAAAAGGCTTTATTCTTTTAATTTATTAGAGTATGATTTGGTTAGATGTTATTCAATTAGTTGCTTCTATACTGCTTATTGTCTTTGTTGTACTTTCTTCTCGAAGTAGTGGCTTGCTTGGTGTTTTAGGTGGAGAAAGCACACCCTTTCAAACAAAAAGAGGGGTAGAAAAATGGGTATTTAGGACAACAATAGTAATTGCAGTTGTTTTTTTGGCAATAAGTATTTTGAGGTTTGTTCTCTCTAAATAAGCATATGGAAAAGAAAAAAGCATTGATTGTATTAATTGTTTTTATTCTAGCTGTTATTGCTGGCTTTTTTATTTTTTTTAAGAGTACAGATAAAGACAAGGTGTTAAAACCTGCTTATGGAGGTAGATATAAAGAAGGAATAGTTGGCCAGCCAGATTTTGCTAATCCAATATTGCATCAGGTGCAAGATATAGACAAGATAATTTATGATTTGGTTTTTAGCAGTTTACTTAAAAAAGATAATAATGACCCATCAGGCATTCAATTGGATTTAGCATCTAAATATGAACTTAGTCAGGATAAAAAAAGTTATGTTATTTCTCTTAACGAAAAAGCTTTGTGGCATGATGGTGTAAAATTAACTGCAGATGATGTTTTATTTACTTTAGACTTAGCAAGAAAAAGTTCCAGCTATAATAAAAATTTAGAAAAAGTTCTTAACATAGAGATTGAAAAAATTGATAATAAGACTTTAAAATTCATTTGTCATTCTAAAGAAGAATGCTCTAACCTTCTTTTTTATTTAGATTTCCCAATTTTACCCAAACACATTTTAGAAAATTTAGATCCTCAAGAAACAGATTTTTTGGTTTTTAATATTAAACCTATAGGTAGTGGGCCTTTTGTTTTTCAAAATATTAAATTTAATCAAAATGGAGAAGTTGTAGAATATTCTTTAAAAAGAAACGAAAATTTTTATCTTAGACCCCCCTACCTTGAGGAAATAGTTTTTAAGTTTTATCCTTCATTTGAGCAGGCAGAAAAGGCTTTAAAGTATAGAAGTATAGATGGTTTGGGGTTTTTGCCAAAAGATTTTAATTTGCCAGAAATAAAAGGTGTTAATACTTACCGCTTGGTTATTCCCCAGTATATTGGTTTATTCTTTAATTTAGCGAACTCTCAGTCTTTGGTTAACCAGTCTGAAGTTATTAGACAAGCCTTGGCTTTAACTGTAAACAAAGAACAACTTCCACCAGTTGCTCAAGGGATGGGCTTCCCTTTAAATACTTCTATTATTGAAGCTTATTTAAAAACTCCATTAGGTATAGAAGAAGAATATGATCCAGAAAAAGCAAAAGAAGTTTTACAAGAATCTGGATGGGAAAATAATGGTGAAGTTTGGCTAAAGAACAATGAACAAATAAGTTTTACGATTCTTACCAGTGACCAGGAAATAATGAAACAAGTTGCCTTATCTTTGCAGTCAACTTGGAATAATTTTGGCTTTGATGTTTCTGTAAAAGCTGTTCCAGAAAAAGATTTAATGGAGGCAATAAAAAATAGGGATTTTGAGGCTATTGTTTATGGAGTTGTTGGAGGTTTGCCTACCCATCAATATGCTTTTTGGCATTCATCAAATATAGAAAGTAGTAATTTGACAGGTTTTAATGACAGAAAAGCTGATGAATTATTAGAATTAAGCGAGATTTCCTTAAATAAAGAAGAATTTCTAGATTATTTAAAGCAGTTTCAAAAAATTATTTCTCAGGAAAAACCTTGTATATTTCTCTATTCCCCTTATTATTTCTATTTAGTTAGAGATAATATTAAGGGAATAAAACTTACTAACATTCTTTCCTTTGAAGGTAGGCTTTTAGGAGTTAAAGATTGGTATATAAAGACAGAAAAAGTTGAAGTTGGGGGCGAGTGATGGAATTGGGAGACATGTAGCGTTCAGGGCGCTATGGCCTTTTTGGCCGTGTGGGTTCAAATCCCACCTCGCCCATTTTTATTAAAAAAATCGGGAGTAAAGTCCCGAATTTTAATCTCTTTAAAATTGTTAAAGTTTTAAGACTCAAGATTAATTTTTTTGAAGTTTATTTTCTTTCCTAAGAATTTGTAAATTAAATCAGGATAATGGCTGGGTATATCTGAGAAATAAAACTTAGACAATCCTTTTTTTAGCTTAATTTCTGGGTGATTTTTTAGGAATTTTTGGAGGTATAAAACAACTTCTAATGAAGGGTCAATAATTCTAACAGATTTGCTTAATTTTGGTTCTATAATTTCTTTCAGCAAAGGATAATGAGTGCAGGCTAAAACCAATACGTTTATATTTTTTTTCTTTAGAGGTTTAAGATATTTTCTGACAATTTTTTTTGTTTCTACTTTTTTAATCCAACCTTCTTCAATTAAGGGTACTAATAGAGGTGCTGGATGCGCATAAACTGAACAATAAGAGCATTTTTGCTTTATTGTTCTTTCATAGATTTTTAATTTTGTAGTAGTTCTTGTTCCAAGAATTCCTATGCGAGCCTTTCTTGGTTCTAAAGAAGATAAAATCGCTTGTGTTGTTGGTTCTATCATTTCTATAACAGGGACAGGGGCAGATATTTTATTTTTATTGTAATAATAAACAGACGAAGCAGTATGGCAAGCAATAATTATAATTTTTGCTCCCTTATTTGTTAAAAACTCAATTCCTTGCTTGATATATTTTTCTATAATTTCTGGACTTTTATTCCCATAGGGCAAATGGGCCACATCTCCAAAGTAGGTAATTTGTTGATCTGGAGATATTTGTTTCCAAATTTTTTTTACTACAGTTAACCCCCCTATTCCTGAATCAAAAATTCCAATCATATCCCATTTATAAAGTATTTAATAATTTTAAAAGTGTTCTTCTTTTTTCTTTTAATAATAATAAGTTGTCAGCTTCTAAAGTTAACCTGAATTTATCCTTTTCGGTATTAGAGGCTCTAATGTTAAACCACCAATTATTGAAAATTAGACTAAGACCATCAAAAGATTCTTTTCTGAAGTTTTTTAGGGGAAATATGTTTTCTAATTTATTAAAAACTGTTTCTTTTGGTTTTTTTATTTTTAAGTTAGTTTGGAATTTGTAGCTTTTTGGAAATTGACTGATAATTTGAGAAAAAGGGACATTTTCCTGAGAAATAATTTTTAAAACATTTAAAAGAGTCAATGCTGATGATTCAAGATAGTAAAATTCTTTCCAATAAAAATGGCCTGAGCTTTCTCCGCCAAAGATTCCCTGATGCTTTTGCATTATTTTTTTGACAAATGTATGCCCTGTCTTGCTTTTAACTGGTATTCCTTGAAATTCTTTGATTTTCTTGGGAACAAGCCTGGAGCAATTTGCTTTAGTATAAACAATTTTTTTACCTGGATTTTTTAATAAAAGGTATTTTGAAATAAGGAGAATAATAAAATCAGAGTCAATAATTCTTCCTTTTTCGTCTAAAAAAACTATTCTATCGCCATCTCCGTCAAAAGCCACCCCTAAATTTGCTTTTTGTTCTTTTATCTTTAAGGAAAGAAGACGAAGATTCTTTTTGTTTGAAGGATCCGGCAAATGGGAAGGAAAAAGCCCATTGCAGTCAGGGAAAAGAGCTGTTGTTTTTGCTGGAGTATATTTTAACAAAGAAAGAATGGTTTTCCCTGCGCATCCATTTCCGAAATCAAGAACTACTTTTAATGGTAAAAGATTTGATGTTTTTATTTTTTTTAGGATAAATTTTAGATAAATAGAATTGATTTTCCTTTTTACTTCTTTTCCTTGCTTTTTGTTAGTTTTATAAAGGTTTTTTCTTAAACAGAAGTTTTTTAAAGCACCCATCCCCTGCCCCTGGCTGATAAAGTTGTTGTTTTTAATAATTATTTTAAATCCATTATATTCTGGAGGGTTATGACTGGCTGTAATCATTATTCCGGCATCTGTTTTGTAATAATTATGGGCAAAATAAACTAATTCCGTAGGAACAATTCCTATGTTAATAACATTACCCCCTTGACTTCTTATCCCTTTAGAAAAGTGGTGAAAAATTTCTTCAGAAGAAATTCGGCAATCACGGCCAACTACAATTTTAATTTTAGTAGCACTTTTTTTAAATTTTTTACTTAGAAATTTAATTAATGATTGTCCTATTAAATAGGAGTCCTTTTGGTTAAACTCTAAAGGATAAATGCCTCTTATGTCGTAAGGTTTAAAGATTTTCGGGTTCATATTATTTTTTAAGAAGCTATGGTATAATATAAAATATGAGAAAAATAGATTTAAAAAAAGAATTAAAAAAATTAAAAAAGCAAAAACAGGTAAAAGAAAAAGATGTTTTGAACTTGCAAAGGGCTTTAGCTCAAAATAAAGATATTTTTCCTTCTAAAGTGGAAGTTCTTGAATTGCTTAGGAGAGTTGGAATAAAAGATTATGTAAAGAAAAAGCCTATCAGGTCTTTATCTGGAGTTTCTGTGATATCTGTTTTAACTGAGCTATTTCCTTGTCCTGGGCAGTGTTTGTACTGTCCTAAGGAAGAGAATTTACCTCAAAGTTATTTATCTGGTGAGCCTGCTGTAGAAAGAGCAAAATTGGTTGGTTTTGATCCTTATAAACAAGTTCAAGTAAGAATAAGGTCTTTAGAAAGACAAGGTCATCCTGTAGATAAAATAGAGTTAATTGTGATTGGCGGAACATGGTCTGCTCTTCCCTCTTTTTATCAGTATTGGTTTATAAGAAAATGTTTTGAATCGGCTAATGAGTATGATTCTAAAAGAAAAGCTAAAACTAGAAATAAATTTAATTCTCAGGGACTAAAAGGCTTAATTATTGTTCAAAAAAAGAATGAAAAAGCAAAACACAGAATCGTGGGATTAACATTGGAGACTAGGCCTGATTGGATTGAATATAACGAATTAGTAAAAATGAGAGTTTTAGGGTGTACGCGTGTAGAAATAGGGATTCAATTTCTTGATGACAATATTTTAAGGTTAAATAAAAGAGGCCATTGTGTAAAGGAAATTGTTAAGGCAACAGAACTTTTAAAAAACGCAGGTTTTAAAGTTTGTTATCATTTTATGCCTGGGCTGTTTGGCTCTAATCCAGATTTAGATTTGGAACAAATAAAAAAGATGTTTCAAGACCCTCGATTTCGACCGGATATGCTTAAAATATATCCTTGTGTTGTTGTTAAGGGCTCTGCTTTGTATAAATTATATCAAAATGGAAAATTTTCACCTTATTCTGATGAGGTTTTAATAGAGCTAATTGCTAAAATGAAAAAATTTATTCCTTATTATGTAAGAGTTCAAAGAGTTTTTAGGGATATCCCTAGCAATAGAATAGATGCAGGGTCTAAAATTTCTAATCTTCGACAAGTAGTTCAGCAACGAATGGCTAATTATGGGTGGAAGTGCCGATGTATACGTTGTCGAGAGCCAAGGGATTTGGCTTTGTTGAATTTTAAAGATATCAGATTAATTAAAAGAGAATATGAAGCTTCAAATGGGCAAGAGTATTTTCTTTCTTTTGAGGATGTAAAAAGGGATAAAATTTTAGCTTTTATTCGTTTACGCCTACCTTTTCAAGAAATATCCTATTCCCCTACTCTTAAAAATAAAAGCAAAATACATAATTACTGCTCCCTGCCTACTGGTAAGGTTGCCCTAATTAGAGAAATACATACTTATGGTCAATTAACACCTTTAGGTGAAAGGTTGGGGGCCATTCAGCATTATGGATTTGGGAAGAAATTGGTTCATCAGTCAGAAGAAATAGCGAGAAAAAATGGCTATAAAACTATAGCCGTTATTTCAGGAGTTGGGGTAAGAGATTATTGGCGTTCTCTGGGATACCGCCTCTCACGCACATATATGGTAAAAAATCTTTAAATATTTTATTTAGTTTTTATTAAGTTTTCTTTTAAATTTTTAAAATCTTCCAAAACAAAACCAATTCCTCTAATTGAAGCAGTTAATGGATCATCAGCTATATGAACAGGCATATTTATTTCGCTTTGGATCAACTTATCAATTCCAGGAATTAAAGCTGATCCTCCGCTTAAAGTAATTCCCCTATTATAAATATCTGCAACCAATTCAGTTGGAGTAGCATCAATTGTATCTTTAATTGCTTCAACTATAGTTTTTAAAGTTTTGCTTGTAGCTTTGCGAACATCCTCATCAGTTAAATTAATCTCCTGAGGAAGACTATTTGATAAATTTTTCCCTTTAACCTTCATTGATTGAGGTTTTTGAGGCCAAGCGTTAATTAATTTTATCTTTACTTCTTCTGCTGTTTGTTCTCCTAATTTAACTCCAAATTTTTCTTGAACATATTCAATAATTCTTTGGTTTAAAGTATTACCTCCTATTTTTAGGGTTTTAGAAGCAACAATACCATTTAGAGAAATTACAGCTATTTCAGTTAGTCCTGCTCCTAATTCACCAACTAAATTACCAATTGGTTCAGCTACAGGAAGCCTATTACCAATAGCTGATGCCATTGGCCTCTCAATAAGGTAAACATTTTTATTGCCTAATTGGGCAACAATATCTTCTAGTGACTTTCTTTCAACTTCTGTAACCTCTAAAGGGATAGAGGTAATAAATTTTGGTTGGGAAAGAAAAGAAAAAGCAGAAGGGTTTATTCTCCCAAAGATAAGTTTAAGCATTTGCTCAGTTACTTCAAAATCAGAAATAATCCCATGTTCAATAGGTTTTACTATTCTAATGTGATGAGGAGTTTTACCAACCATTTTTAGCGCTTCTTGTCCAAAACAAATAGGCTCCTGGGTCCTTAAATTAAAGGCTACAACTGAAGCATCATTAATTACCACTCCCCTCCCTTTAAGGTAAACACGAATGTTATTTGTCCCTAAATCAAGTCCAATATCTTTAGAAATTAAAGTTGCCATAAATATTTTTTAGAAAAAGAAAAAATAATATAACTAATTAGTATACCTCCGAGAATATCAATTGGCCAATGATATCCTAAAGCTACTCTAGACATACCACAAAGTAAAGAAAGCCCTATTATTAAAATAGCAATTCTTTTATTTTCCGTCAAGAAAAGCATTCCCCAAGCAAATAAAAGGGCTGTATGAACAGAAGGAAATGAGGGAAGGGCAATTAAACTTAGAAATGATTTTTTATAAAAAAGACCCTCAATAATATAAAGGGGTCTTTTTTCTAGAAAAATTAAGGATATTAAATAACTAAAAATAAAAACACTTAAAGATAAGATAAGTGCCCTTTTTAAAAAAAATATTTTTTTGCTCTGTGTTTTAATAATGAATAGCAAAAGGAAAACTATAAAGATTGTGATGTTGGCCAAGAAAAATGCCAAATATTTAACTAAGAGATTAGAACTTACTATATGATTCAATAAAATTAGGATGTTTTTCTGTAATTCTAAAAACATTTATTTTATTTTGAAAATCTCTATTTTTTTACACGCTTGCTTAGCTAAATCAAGGTAACGAGCGTTAGTAGTAAATAAAGTTGCTAAAGTTTCATTCTTTTTAACTTTTTCTCCAATAGTTTTATTTAAATAAACACCAGCCCTTTTCCTAAAGGGAGCCCCAAGAATTCGACAGATTTCTACTAAATTTTTATTATGGATGGCAGTAACTCTCCCTGTTTTAGGTGATTTCATTTCCCACTGATACCTTCCGAGAGTTATTTTTGAAGAAGTAATATTTGGGTCTCCACCTTGGGTTTTAATAATTTGTTTTAACTTTAAAAGAGCTTTTCCACTTTTTAAAGCGTCTAAAGCCATCTTTTCTCCTTGCCCCCTTTTTGCTTTGCCAATAAGTTCTAATAATTGTCCTGCTAAAAAGACGGATTTTTTTTCTAAATCTAGTGGCCTATTCTCCGTTTGTTCTAAGACTCTTAGAACATCCCTAGCTTCTAAGGCTGGACCAATTCCCCTGCCAACAGGGCCTTTAGCCTTATGGATAACAATTTTGATTTTTATATTAAATCTTTTAGCTAAGTACTTAAATAAATTCGCAATTTTTTGAGCCCTTTGATAGTTTGAAATTTTAGCAGTTTTCCCTACAGGAATGTCTAAAATTAAATATTTAATGCCCATTGCTACCTTCTTAGCCATAATACTAACAACCATTTTTGAATAAGGCTCAATACCTAAACGTTGAGCAATTCTAATAAATTTATCATCAGCTGGAGCAATTTTTTCACCTCCCCAAACTAGACAAGCATTATTCTTTTTAATAAGCTTTTTAATTTCTTCTGGAGAAAATTCTACAGGAGCTAACACTTCAAAAGTATCCGCTGTTCCAGCAGCTGAAGTTACTGCCCGAGAAGAGGTTTTTGGGATACAAATATTGTAACTTGCTATAATAGCGACAATAATGGGAGTTACCCTATTGCCGGGTAAGCCACCTGTAGAATGTTTGTCAGCGACTTTTTTCTTAAATTTGAAAGTAGGCCCTGTTTCAGCAACTGCTTTACTTAAATAAAAGACTTCTTCTCGAGAAAAATTATTAGGAGTAAAAGCACTAGCAATAAAAAAAGCTGTTTCAACATCATCTAGTGAACCATTAACAATGTCTTTGACAATAGCATAAATTTGCTTATAGGATAATTTTTCCCCTAATAACTTTTCCCTAACTGCTTCTAAAGATTGAGGATGAGAAGCTAGGTCTAATTTTAATAATTCTCCTGGTTTAACTTTAAAGTCTTCAATTATATCCTGGAAAAGACCCAATTCTCCTGGCTGAACCAAAGTAGAAGTAATATCTACTTTAATGGTAAATTTCGTTTTACCTCGGTAAAAGAAAAGTTCATCCCCAGCTCTAATATCAAGGCGTTTAGCATCTATATTGCTAATTAAACCAATATAAGGGGCTCCTGTTTTAATATCAAGTAATCTTGCTTTAAGAAAAAACATAAGTTTAACAATTAAAAGTGATCTAAAGCAACTTTTAGTTCTGGGTGAGTTTTAGCATATTTTTTTAAGGAAATTCCTTGACAAGCCGCATCTACAGCTTGTCTAGCAGCTCTAGCCCCACAAGCGGTTCCATGGGGATGACCATGAAGGCCTCCTCCAAAGTTAATTATTAAGTTTTTTCCTAAAATTTTAATCAATTCAGGAACCAACTTAGGATGGAGCCCTCCAGAAGCAATTGGCAGAACAGGCTTTAGTCCAAACCATTTACAGGTTAAAGCTTTATTAGTGTTTAAAACTTCTTTTTTTCCTCCTTCCATTTTTCCAACAACAGTCCCAGTGTGAAGTTGATCTACACCAGCTAATCTTAAAAGCTTGGCTAAGACTAACATGGAAATTCCATGTTTAGGATTTCTAGTTATTGCTGAATGCATTGCTCTATGAGCGTGAATGATAAGGCCTAAATTTTTCTTTCTAATAGTTTGAACAGCACTAAAACCTGCTGTTATTACATCAATCATAATTATTTTCCCGCCATGTTTTTTAACAAATTTAGCTCTTTTTATCATTTCTTCTGTTTCTGCAGTGATATTAAAAACATAAGCTTTTATTTCCTTGGTTTCTTTTTCAGCTTTTTTTTGAGCCCTAAGACAGGAAATTACCCTTTTTTCAAATTGATTAAAGTTTTGATTGGTTAAATTTTCGTCATCCTTAACTATATCAATTCCATTTTTGAAGCAATAATAAGCAATTTCAGCTTGTTTATCAGGAGTTAACCCCAATTTTGGTTTTATAATAGCTCCAATTAAAGGCCTGTTCTTTGCTTTGAATAGTTTTTTTATTTCATTTGCTCCTATTGCTGGACCTGGAAAAGATTTTATATAAATGGGAGGGAGTTGTACGTCTAATAGTTTTAAATTTTTTATTAATTTTACACTAAAAATATTACCTGCTGAATTAGACAAGAACTGAGGGATATTTCCTCTTTCAAAAAGATTAACAGGATAAGCGATTTTAATTATATTTTCTTGAGGTTTTAAATAAAAAACAGATGCTCCTAATTCATTCTTTATTTTTTTAGTTAAAGTAGTAATTGCAGTCCATGTGCCGATTGAGGATTCAGCAGCAATTTCATTAGCTGCTTGTTCAAAAGTAATGTTTTTTGCTGGTTCTAAATAAAAAGTCCCAATTACGAATTTTAAAGGATTAGGTTTAAATTTTAGATTAATATATTTGTAGTTCATAAGCTAAAACTTTTTGAAAAATTAAATCCAAGGGTAGAATTTTTTAGCATAAAAGTAGGCTTGCTCAGGTTTAATTATCCCAGCTTCACAAATAATCCCTTTTAAGTATTTGCTTGGGATTTTATCAAAAGCTAAATTGATAATTTTTATTTTCTTGGGGGCATTTTCCCAGATTTCCTTTGGGTCTCTTTTTTCTATTTTAATCCAGGATTTAGAATGAAATTTTAATAATGGAGCAGCTATATAAACAGGGATTTTTTCAAAATAAGCCACAGACGAAATAGTAAAACTTCCTATTTTATTAATTACATCTCCTTGTTTTAAAATCGCGTCAGCCCCTATTAAGACTTTGTCAATATTGAATTTATCGCCTGAATGCTTTGAAATAAAAAACCCAGCAGCAGAATCTGCAACCATTGTTACAGGTATATTTGCCTTAAGGAGCTTTTTGGCAGTAATATGTCCTTGAAATAAGGGTCTAGTTTCAGTATTAAAAACTTGGAATTTTTTTCCGTTTTTGTGTGCTTTAATCAAAATTTGTTCAACCAGCCAGGAATGACAATGAGTAAAGATTTTATTATTGTTTTTAATTATTTTTTGTCCGTAGAGTATTATTTTTAAACCAGCGTCTTCCATTAAAATTAAAAAGTCATTTACCCCTTTTTCCAAGCAATCTTTAGCTTGGAGAATAGTTTTAGGTTTGTTGTTGCTTATAGTTTTTAAGGTAAATTTCACTCCATTTATTGCCATTGGCTCAGTTGGTCTAGTGCTTAAAAGATATTCTCCTGCCTGTTTTATTTTATTTGTCCAATCAGAAATATTTTTGGTTTTTAAATTTAACCCATATTCTTTAAGAGACAAAAGAATGGTTTTGGCTACAGCTGTAGCTCCTTGGATTTCAAGATTTTTTATTTTTTTGTAGGTTTCTTTTAGGCTTTTCATATTCATAAGAAGTGTAAGTTTGTTTAATGGTTTTCCACTCTATATCTTTCTCGTCTCCTTCAAACTCTAACCACTCGCCATTTTCTGAGATAACATACCATTTTTTTTCAGCAGAGCTCCAGACCATTGGATTGTTGTGAAAAAAAGGTTTTCTTACTATTTCTTTTGGTTTAAGTCTATCTAGTTCTAACCATTTTTTGAAAACTGTTTCAATACTATAATCTAAATTGCGCGATTTTGCCCATAAAGCAATTTTATCAATTGCCTGTTTAGCTTTTTTAACTGAGCCAGCTAATTCTAATAATTGTTTAGCTGGTCGAGTAAATCTAGAGTAAATTATTTTTCTTTTTCGGGCATTTTCTTTTATTTCATCTAGAGTCAGTCCTTTTGTTTGGAAATAGTGATTAACAATTTTTTGAATGTCAGTTTCTTTTTTGTGCTTAGTAATTGCTTTTTTCTTTTTTTTAGCTTTCATAGGTTTTATTTAATTTTTGGCAAAAAAGGGTACTCGCTTTTAATAATAAATCTCCATTTTTTGTTTTTCCAGTAGTTGCCTGCGTATTCAATACCAATCCTTTTAGTAGCTAAAATATCTTCTTTTTTTATGTCCTCTCCCCTATTTTCCAGCCAAATTCGCTGACTTTCATTTAAATTTTCTCCATAAAAAGAACTGTTTAATTTTAAATATCGACAAACCCTTCCTGGTCCGTCAACTAAACTTGATCTACTATGATTTATTCTTATTGCTCTAATGAGTACACATGTTGGGACTCCCCTTTTTTCTGTAGTTATATTCAGCTGCCAGTACATACCATAAACAAGGTATATGTAAATATAACCTCCTTGTAAATATTCAACAATATTTCGCCAAGTGATTTTGTTTTTATAACTATGAGCAGCTTTGTCTTTAGGTCCAATATAAGCTTCTGTTTCAACTATTTTACCACTAAGAAGTTTCCCTTTATATTTTCTAATAATGTATTTCCCTAATAGTTCTTGGGCAACAATTAAAGTTGGTCTTTCAAAGAAGGATTGGTTAAGTCTTTCCATGTTTTATTTAGAAAAATTAGATTGTAAAGAGGGAATTAGAACAATTTCACCTACTGGGACTTTAATTTTTTCTGAAACTAAAGAGCATTTATTTTTAAAGAGAAAAAATATCGGAGCTTTTTCTTGCTCTAAAGTTTCAAAATTCCCCTGTCCTTTACTCAAAATAAAGTTAGATTTCTTAAGGTATTTTTTAAATTCATTAGAGCAAAATTTTAAAGGGGTACCAGGAAAAGATGTCCCATTAGTTATAACTTTGGCTATCTTATTAATCTTGAAGAAAATAGCATCTTTTAAAAGAGCATCGTTTCCTGCTGGCCCCTCTTTAACAACATAAACTATCTCTTTTTTAATTTTTACTAATTCTTCAATTAGGACTTTATCAAAAAGAACCTCTCCACTATTATCTGCTAGATAAAGAATTTCCTGAGCGTTTTTTAAATGTTTTTTGAATAAATTGTACTTGAAAAAACGAGAGTTATGTTTTTTTCTTAAAGATTGTTTTAATGTTTTTAAATCGATTTTTTCGTAATTTCCTTTGGCAAAATCTATTTCATTGCCTATTCCAGATATTTTTAAGGCGCAAAGCAATTTATCTGAGGATTTATTTAATTCTTTTTTTAAAAATGGATATAGCTTAAGAGCTTGTTTGTTGTTTTTTTCTTTAACTTTGAGTAAAGGGTCCTGTTTATTTATGCTTTTTGCAACTTTTTTATAAACCAAGGAAGCAGCTTCAACTGGGGTGAGTGACCAAGATATTGAGTTTAGCAATTTTAAAACCTCGGAAAGTACTTCTTTTTCCTTTCTTTTACTAACCTTATTTTCCTCTAACATTCTTAAAGCTTGATCTAACAAGCAAACAAGGCACCTTGATTGGATTTTCATAAGCTTTTACTAACTGCTTCTTGGATTTCTTTTTTTAGCTCTTCTTTGGTTTGTAGACCTATAAATTCAGCAATAATTTCCCCATTCTTAAAAAGTTTCAAGTTGGGGATGCTTTGGATATTGTATTCTATAGCTAGATCCTTATTTTCAGGTAGAGAAACATTAACCTTGGCTATTTTTACTCCTTCCAATTCTTTTTCGAGTTCTTCTAAAACTGGGGCTAACATTTGGCAGGGCATACACCAGGGTGCCCAAAAATCAACCAAAACAAAACCATCATTGTCAAGGACTTGCTCTTTAAAGTCATTTTTTGTAATTTCTAATATCATATTTACTTATTATTCTACTTTTTCAATTGCTCCAACAGGGCAAATAGTTTCCCCTCCTGCTTTTTCAACTTTTTCATCATCTACAATTTCTGCTTTATTTTCTTGGTTAAGCTTTGTTCCACCATTAGAAAGATGAACGCATGCCCCACATCCAATACATTTTTCTTTGTTAACTCTATATTTACTCATTTTTCTCTAATTATAAATTTAAGATTTAAGAGACCTTTAAATTAAAACTTTTTAAAATAGTATATTCAGGGCCCTTTGGTTTAAGGTGACTTTCCATTACTTCTATTGAATTCACCTTAAAATCCAAATCAATATCCTCAGATATATCAGGTAGGTTTTCGGGGTTATAGCTAAAAATTGACCTTATTCTAGCTAAAGTAATATGAATTATATCCTTTTTCTTTTCCTTTTTAAAGAAAGATTTTGAAAAGAAATTTTCTTTAACCAAACCATCCTCTATTTTTCTTTTTAATTCTATAAAATGAGAAGATTTTTCTCCTGTTGCCCAAATCATTCGTGGCGGGAAAGAGTTTAAAGGAGCGTAAACAATTTTATTCAGCTTAATACTAAAACTTTCAAAAGATGAACTTGTTTTTTTGGTTAGTTCAAAAACACTTTCCAGCTTATTCTCTCTAATATAACCTAAAAAATATAGGGTTAAATGAAGATTTTCTTTTTTTGTCCAACGAACAGGAATATCAGATTTGGAAAATAGTTTATCCAGTTTTGACTGTTTTAAAGATAATTGATTTTTAATATCATCCGGCAAGTTAATGGCTATGAAAATCCGTTTAACCATAATTTTCTTCAAAAAAATTTAGAATATCTTTAATGGTATAAAAAGCTCTATCTTTCCCGTAGGTTTTATCTACTTCTTTTTTATTTTGAATTTTTTGTTGGTAAATGTCTTCAATAATTTTATTTAAATGTTCGTAGGTGTCTTTAATTTTTATTTGGTTTTTCTTTTCTGCATATAAAGAAAAGAATTTTGATTGCAAAAGGATTTCTTCTAAAATTTGATACTGAATAAAATGTTCACTTAGTTCTTTGTTTTTTCCTTCTAACCACATCCCTCCTAATTCTCTAACAGTTTTTCCCTCAACACTGATAATTACTCGAGGGACATTTTTTAGTTCTCCCCTTATTCCAAGTTCATCGGATTTAAAATATTTAATTTCAGCTAATTTACCCTGGTTGATTTCATCAATTATTTTTTTGAATTTTGAATAGGTTTCATTAGCTATAGTTACGTCAACTCCTAAAGCTAAGTGGGAAAATTTTTTATTCTCTTCAATAAACTCTACAATTTCATCTACACCATTTTTAATATCATCATAACGGGAAGTTTTTATAGTAAAAGCAGAGGAGCCAAACCAATCACTCAATTCTCCGTGTTCATGAATTACAGACTCAAAAATGGTTGCCAGTTTAGAAGAATTATCTTTTTCTGAATTTCTTTCCTTATTAAAAAGATATTCCATTTTACGAACATACTCTTTGTCTTTTTGGACATTCTCCTTACCGTAAAGATCTTCAAAGTCTTCTAATTTTATCTCATCTCTTTTAATCACCTCTTTTGCTTTACTAAATTCCTTTTCTAGGGTCAAATTTTCAATTATCCTTTCTTCAAACTTATTTTTCATAAAACTTTTATTAATAGCTTTGGGTATAGAAATTTATTTTTTTAATAACCATTTCCATAGAGGGATGAATTTTATTAATTTATTCTTTATCTTTTTTTCTCCTTCGTAATCTGATGTAATAATCAGTAGATTGGAACATTTCAATTTTTCAGCGCACTTAAGAATAGATTTTATTTCTCTTTCAGGAATTTCTTTCTCTTCCCCTCTTTCATCTCGCCAATAATATACCTCCAAAAGGGGGTCGTCATTTTGTTTCCTTTTTAATTCTAAAGCAACCAAATTCTCAAAAGCAAAGCCTTTTCTTTGAGAAAATCTAAACCCAATAGCATTAGCCAACCCTAAATCAATAGCATAAACTTTTCGAGGGCTTTTTTCTTGTTCCTTTGTTTTGAAAGAAAATTTTTTAAGAAAGAAAATTAAGTTTGCTTGAGTAAAAAAATAAGAAAATTTCTCAATTGTGTCAGTGCTTAATTCTAAATTTTTTTTAAGAGAGTTAAAAGTAATAAGGTTGCCAATATTAGAAAGATAAAATCTAATCAAGCTTCTTAATTTCATTTTTTGTTTTATCTGGAATCTCCCCTCAATATCTTTGGTTATAATGTCATCAAAATAAGTTAAAAGAAGGGGTTTTTTCTCTTCGCCCAAAACTACCTCCGGGAACCCTCCAAATTCTAAATATTCATTGAAATATTTTTTTATTATAATTTTTTGGCTTACAACATCTAACTCATTTTCAATCTTTAGTCCTTTAAAATACAAAAATTCAGAGAAAGAAAGGGGGAGAATCATCAAATCAAGATGTCGTCCGGTTAATAAAGTAGCTAACTCACCTTTCATTAAGTTAGCTGAGGAACCAGAGATAATTATTTTTCCTTTTTGAAGTTCATGGAAGGTTCTTACCCACTTTTCCCATTGGGGAACTTTATGAATTTCGTCCAAAAAAAGAAAGACATTGCCTTTCTTAGGGTTAACGGTTTCCAGATAAGTTTCATAGACTTTATCAAGAATTTCTATTGAAAAATCAGCAAACCTTTTGTCTTCAAAATTTACAATTATGACATTTTCTCTTTTTATTCCTTGAGAAATTAAATTCTGGGCAATCTGACGCATCAAAAATGATTTCCCAGCCCTTCTTACTCCGATAATTGCCAAAATAATATTTGACTTTAGAAAAGAATTTGCCCGTGAAAGATACTCCTTCCTTTCAATTCCCACAGGTAAGTCTTTTTTCCAAAAATTCCAGTCAGATAGAATTTCTAAAATTGTAGCTTTGTTTAACATATAGTCGATAAATTTTGCGATTTTTCTCGATTATACTCGATAAAATTAGTGATTTTATTTAAGTATTGGCTATTTATGTATTATATGATAGATATATGGATGGCCTGCTTTATAAGTTCCAGTGGCTAAAAATAGCAAAGTTTGCTTTACTGGATCAATATTATGATTTTTTATTATGATACCTCTTACT